>JAGHDS010000482.1 GCA_021159845.1 Anaerolineae bacterium | reverse complement strand
TAAGAGAAACCCGGCTTTTCGGAAAAGCCGGGTTTCTTCCCGAGGGCCATCACCGAGCCCTTGGTCTACATCGTTCACCGGATGCCGATGGAATCCAATAGGAGAACAATGAACAATTACTTCCCAACGACAAGCAACCGCCCTCGCTGGCCGGATTCCCGGGATCAAGTATAATAAGCTTGATCATAGTTTCACAAGAGCAATACAGAAACCCAACGATCAACCAAGCATAGAACACAGAGGAGGGGGTAATGAGTGGCTTATTCTCACCGTTGACCGTCAAGCGGTTCACATTGAAGAATCGCATCGTGCTGCCGCCTATGGCCAACAATATGTCCGATGAGAGCGGGGCCGTGACGGACGCTCATATCCAACATTACGTGCGCCGGGCCCAGGCGGGCGTCGGCATGGTCATCGTCGAGCATTCCTACATACGCCAGGACGGCCGGGTGAACAAACAACAGCTTGGCATCTATGACGACGCTCTAATCCCCGGGCTGCGCCGCCTGGCCGAGGCGGTAAAGGCCTGCGACACCATCGTAGGCATCCAGATCACCCACGGCGGCGGCAAGGTCACCCGCGAGACGGCCGGCACGCAGCCAGTAGCCCCATCCGACGTCCTCGTTCCCGGGGCTTCGGAGCCTGCGCGAGCACTCATAACAGCGGAGATCGAGGACATCATAGAGGCATTCGCCGCGGCTGCCCGGCGTGCTCTGGCGGCAGGCTTCGACTTCGTAGAGATCCACGGCGCCCACGGTTACCTGCTAAGCGAGTTCCTCTCGCCGCTCACCAACCGCCGCACGGATGAGTACGGTGGAGACCTATCTCGCCGCTTACGCGTGCCATTACGAGTGGTGGAAGCTGTCCGTCGCGTGGTAGACGAAGACCACTTGCTCCTGTACCGCCTGGGAGCGAACGACTACATGCCCGGAGGCTTGACGGAGGAGGAGGGACGCGAGGCCGCCAAGGCGCTGGCCGCAGCTGGTGTAGACCTCCTGGACATCTCGGGTGGCCTGATCGGCGCGGAGCCCCCCAACTGGGATGGCACCACCCAGGGATACTTCGTGCCAATGGCGGCCGCCATCCGTGCCGAGGCAGGCGTCCCCGTGGTCGTGGCTGGTGGGATCACCGACCCGATCTTCGCCGACCAGGTAATTCGCGAGGGAAAGGTAGACCTGGTCGCCATCGGCCGGGCGATGTTGGCCGATCCCGATTGGGCGGCGAAGGCGCGCGAGAAACTCGCATCCACGTGACAACGAATCGAGCATAAGGTAACGTCAGACCACCTGGGATGGCAGCGGATGGCATCCGCCGCCATCCCACCACCGCGATGGATCAGGGATACAAAGAGGGATTATCCGATCTTTAAAGATTCTAACGAATCTCTACTTTGCAGAATCAATGAACTGAGGTAAAATATAACTGCCAGCTTGGGGATGACAGGTTTCGACGGGGCAGGCTGGCCGAGGACTGCAAGCCGAGGTGCTCTTCCCTCGTAAAACCAGAGCAGAACCCAAAAAGTGCCAAGAACACTGGCAAACTGTTCTCCTTCCCACGGCTCGCAGCGCAGCCTATGGCGGTTGCTGCGTAAGCTTGCGTGAAGGGAACATAGATCACTAGAGAAAGTGATCGCGGTGCCCCGGCGTGGTCCCGGCTGGCGCCGGGGATCACCGTCATAGACAGCAGGGTGCAGCCAGCCCGACGCCGCTAAGGCTGGCCTAAGGCTCGGGGCAACCCGGGCAGCGGCTGGCCGGGCAAGCGGACGCCGTCGGGGGCGGCCCGCCCGGCGACAATCGAAAACCCTGACTAAGCTTGTAGATGTCCGAGGCCGAATGCTCCGGACCCGGGTTCGATTCCCGGCATCTCCACCTTACAAGGGCACGCAGACGCAAGCGTGCCCTCTTCTTTTACCCACTATCCAACCAGGACCAAGCCCCCTCCATAGTTCTCCTGAGAAGACCTCACACTTGCAATCACCGGCGATCCCGCGTTATACTCCCCCCAACCTTTTCGGATGGCAACAAGTTCCGCCCATCGGCGAATCGGGCCAGAAGACGCGATCTCACGTCCAAGAAATCCCCCAAAATGTAACCTTCATCATATCCTATCCCATCTAATTCACGTACACTAACTGCAAATAACTCGCAGTAAGGGATAAACGATGAACGAACTGGAGCAGCGAGTCGAAGCCGCTCTAAGACGGACAGGGGGCCGGATGACCCGTCAGCGCCGCGTGATCCTCAAGATCCTGCAGGATGGCGGCACACATATGACGGCCAAAGACATCCACACTAAGGCCCGCCAGCATGATCAACGCATCACCCTGACAACGGTCTATCGCACACTCGATCTATGCAAGAGCCTGGGCGTCGTCAACGCCCGCCAGCTATCCCGGGAGCACGGGCCAGAATGGTATGAGCCTGCCACGAGGGGAGAGCACCATCACTTCACCTGCGTCAGGTGCCATCATGTCATCGAGTTCGATGCTCCAGAAGTCGACCAGATCGTACAACGACTCACGAGGGAAGAGGAAGTGACAGTCACGCACGTCAATCTCACCATCTACGGCTTATGTGCCACGTGCGCCACCGCTGAGGCGTACGATCTTCTCCCCATCGCACAAGCTCAAGCACCGCAAACCCTCACGGAGGCAAACTGAATGACACATGATGCCACATTCAATACAGCTCGCATCGTTGACCTCGCCTCATTGCCCACAGGTACAAAAGGGATCATCTATGCAATCAACGGCGGCCGCAGGTTTATCAGCCGGCTGACCACCATGGGATTCACCACGGGAACAGGGATCATGATGATGCAAAACTACGGGCATGGCCCCGTCATCGTCCTCGTCCGGGGCACACGGATGGCCTTAGGCCGGGGTGAGGCACGCCGCATCCTGGTCTCAGTGTAAAAGCAGTGTAGAAGGTGGAGGAGATGACTCACTCTGATATCCTTGCTAACCACCAAGCGCGAGAGGACCATAACACACACACCGCATCGCCCCGCAAGCGCACACTCCGCATCGCCCTCGCCGGTCAGCCCAACGTAGGGAAGTCCACTGTCTTCAACATGCTGACCGGCTTGAACCAACATGTCGGTAACTGGCCCGGGAAGACAATCGAGCAGAAAATCGGGACGATCCACCTTCCCGACGCGGAGATCACCCTCATAGACCTTCCCGGCACGTACAGCCTGACGGCTAATTCGCCAGAAGAACGCATCGCTCGCGACTACATCATCCGCGAGCAGCCGGACGTTGTGATCGTGATCGTCAACGCGACCGCGCTGGAACGCAATCTATACCTGGTCGCCGAGTTGTTACAACTGCCCGTGCCTATCGTCGTCGGGCTGAACATGTTGGACGTGGCCGAGCAGAATGAGATGCACATCGAACCCCATGTGCTGGAGGCCGCGCTGCGCATCCCCGTCATCCCCTTGGTGGCAACACGCAATCAAGGTGTCCGAGAGCTACTCGACACGGCCCGGCAGATCGCAGAACATCCGGAGACATTCAACCCGAGCCGGCCAGCCATCCGCGGCCCTCATAGCGAGGTGGTACATCAGGTTCAAACGATGATCGCCCCCTACGTACCGCCCCCCTACCCCGAGGACTGGGCGGCGATCAAGCTGATGGAGGGAGATTCCGAGGTCACGGAGATCATCAAGGCAGCTACCCCGCCGGAGGTCTGGCACCAAATAGACACCATCCTGCGAGCACATGAGGATGCCTTCCTGGATATCGTCGGCGGCCGTTACGCATGGGTCGAACGCATGACGCGCGCCGCCGTGATCCGGCCCAGCAAGGGCCCCATCACGCTCACCGACCAGATCGACCGTATTGCCACGCACCCACTTTGGGGACTGGTCGTGCTCAGCGGAGTCTTTGGGCTCATCTTCTGGGCCACCTACACCATTGCCAGCCCCATTCAAGCATGGCTGGACGGCGAGCTCGTTCAACCACTGGCAATGACCGCTGGAGCGATATTAGCTGGCGCACCCGCGTGGATCACCGGACTCATAACGAAGGGGCTCATCGGCGGAGTGGGCACCGTGCTTACCTTCCTGCCCATTCTCATCATCTTCTTCGCTATGCTAGGTTTGCTGGAAGACATCGGTTACCTGGCACGAGCGGCCTACGTGATGGATCGGTTCATGCACCTGATGGGCCTGCATGGCAAGAGTTTTCTGCCCCTCTTCCTGGGCTTCGGCTGCAATGTGCCGGCCGTGATGGGGACCCGGATCATCGAGGACCCGGGCACCCGCCTGCTCACGATTCTGCTAGCCCCATTAGTCCCTTGCTCCGCCCGGTTGGCCGTCATTGCCTTCCTGGCCCCCGCCTTCTTCGGCCGCTACGCGGCGATCGCGACCTGGGGGTTGGTCACCCTTAACCTGATCGTACTGGCTCTCCTCGGCGTTACATTGCATCATCTGGGCCATGTGACCAGCCACTCTGCCTTCATCATGGAGCTCCCACTTTACCATGTGCCTAACGGGCGAACGATCGGCATGTTTGTCTGGCACAACACAATGGCCTTCATAAGGAAGGCGGGAACCATCATCCTGGTATTTTCCATATTGATTTGGCTGCTGTCCGCGCTTCCGCCAGGCGATGTTGGACAAAGCGTACTGGCCCGGTTGGGTCGCGCTCTGGTCCCCATCGGTCAGCTGATGGGCTGGAACGATTGGCGGCTGATCACAGCGCTGCTGAGCAGCTTTGTCGCCAAGGAGAACACGATCGCCACACTTGGGATCCTCTACCATAGCGCGAGTGAAGGCATGGATTTAGCCCAACGGGTCGCGACCGCCTTAACGCCAGCAAGCGCGTTGGCCTTCCTGGTCGTGCAAATGCTCTTCATCCCCTGCGTGGCCACTATGGCTGTCATCCGACAGGAGACGGGTTCCTGGAAGTGGAGCAGCATCAGCATAGCCCTGCTGTTATTCATCGCATTGGTGGGCGGCATCATCACCTATCAGGCTGCCGTGCTGATCGGCCTGGGAGGATAAAGCCATGAACAAAGAGAGCAATACCCTAATCCGGCTGATGATCGCCATGACTAATGGCCGACCGAAATCATCCCGGGATCTCGCCCAGGAGTTTCGGATGGACGAGGCCACGGTGCGAGAGATGCTGACCCGGTTAGCCGAACGCGGGTATCTGCGACGCAACACCCCGACGTGCGATGGCGCGTGCAACGCCTGTCCTCTACGACAGGTCTGCGCCATCACTCCGGCGATCTGGGTACTCTCCGACAAAGGACACCGGGCGGTCATCGCGGTGGGCCACGCCTAAATCGCTGTCCACCCAACGATCAAGCTATCGAGCCCGAGAGCCTTATACCCCAAGAGCAGGCCCTGGCCCTTGAGAGACCAGGGTCTCTTTCCACCAGCTCCTCTTCTCCCAGGCCCAGGGGAAAGGGGTCTGGTTGGGCTGTGGCTATTGTGCTTGCATAGGGGCGAGTCTGATATTCCGGCGAAGACCACATTGCATAAGAATAGCGCTACCCAGCCCAAACTCTGCATGAGTGGTTCTCTTACCCCAACGGTGAGCAGTCACCACGTCGACAACGCTTTACAAATCCTCTAAAGCGCGTTATAATCAAGCCAAGCTGGTGGTCACCGCATCCAAGGCGATCTCCCAGCCCTTTTGTTTTCCCTATGTCGCATCATCGGCGGCCGGACATCAGGACTCACCAGAGGAGGGTGCGTCTGTATCGCCCACCGCAGCACAGGGGACGAACGGCGCACCCAATACCTATATTCGGGGGAAACGGGATACTACGATGGAAAACCAAGAGATCTACCTGACACCAGAAGGGCTGAAGAAACTGAAGGAAGAGTTGGAATACCTGGTCACCGTACGGCGGCCACAGGTCGCCAAACGCATTCACGACGCGAAAGCGGACGGCGACATATCCGAGAACGCGGGGTACGATGAAGCGAAGAACGAGCAGGCTTTTATCGAGGGTCGCATCATGACCATTGAGGCCATGCTTAAACACGCTATCCTCATAAAGAATACGGCCAACAAGGATGAGGTCCAGCTAGGATCCCAAGTGACCGTCAAGGAACTGGGGGACGACAGCGTGGAAACCTATCAGATCGTTGGCTCCGCCGAGGTCGACCCGGCTAATGGAAAGATCAGCAATGTGTCGCCTCTAGGAAAAGCACTTCTCGGCCGCAAAGTCGGCGATCAGGTAACTGTACAAACCCCCGGCGGTGTTCTCCACTTTGAGATCATCGAGATCGCCTGACAATGCACGTGTCCGAAGCCCACGATCCTCGCGCGACCCGATCGCCGGGTCGCGTTGCTGTGCCCGCCACTCACTATGACCCAGGAGACCGTCATGAGCGAACCGCTGACTGAACAGGAGATCGTTCGCAGACAGAAGTTGGAGCGCCTGCGACAGAAGGGTATCGATCCCTATCCCACGCGCGCCCATCGCACCCACACCGCCGCGGAGGCTATCGTTGCATTCGAGCAGGGTGAGCTTGCGGAGGAGCAATCTGTGACGCTCACGGGGCGGCTGATGGCCATCCGCATCATGGGAAAGGCTTCCTTTGCCCATATCGAGGACGGCAGTGGACGCATACAATTCTACATCCGTCGGGACATCGTGGGGGATAAAACATACGAGTTCTTCCGCCGCGATCTCGACCTGGGCGATTTCATCGAGGTCACCGGCCCCGTCTTTCGCACCCGCACAGGAGAGATCACAGTCAACGTCCATCAGATCCGCCTGCTGGCTAAGGCGTTGCGGCCGTTGCCGGATAAATGGCATGGGCTCAAGGATGTAGAGACCAGGTACCGCCACCGCTACGTGGATCTCATGGTCAACCCTGAAGTCCGCCAGATCTTCATTCGGCGTGCACAGATCGTGCGAGCGCTACGACGCTTCTTAGACGAGCGCGGTTTCCTGGAAGTGGAAACCCCCATCTTACAGCCCATCTATGGCGGCGCCGCGGCCCGGCCGTTCATCACCCACCACAACCAGCTCAATCAAGACCTTTTCCTCCGCATCTCCTTCGAGCTCTACTTGAAACGCCTGCTGGTAGGAGGATACGAGAAGGTCTACGAGATCGGTCGGGACTTCCGCAATGAGGGGATCTCCTTCAAACATAACCCCGAGTTCACCCAACTGGAGTTCTATTGGGCATACGCGGACTACGAGCAGGTAATGCACTTGACAGAAGAGATGATCTCCTATGTAGCACAGGAGGTCTTGGGAACTACAAAGCTGATCTACCAGGGAGATGAGATCGACCTCACCCCGCCCTGGCATCGGATCACGCTCCGAGAGGCTATCAAGGAACGCACAGGCATCGACTACGTCCAGTACCCTACCGCAGAGACCCTGGCCGCTGTCATGCGAGAGCATGGCTTCCAGCCCCAAGCCAAAGCCACATGGGGCAAGCTGGTCGACCATCTCCTGGGTAACGCAGTTGAGCCATATCTCATCCAGCCGACTTTCATACTGGATTACCCTCGGGACATCTCCCCGTTGGCGAAGAAGAAGCCCGATGATCCCACCCATGTCGAGCGGTTCGAGTTCTTCATCGGCGGCATGGAGATGGGCAACGCCTTTACGGAGCTAAACGACCCGCTGGATCAGGAGCAACGTTTCCTGGAGATGCGCCGCCTCTACGCGCCAGAGGATGAGGAAGCCCATCCGATGGACGAAGACTACCTCCTGGCACAGCGATATGGTATGCCCCCCAATGGTGGTTTCGGGATGGGAATCGATCGTCTCACCATGCTGCTTACCGACCAATCATCGATCCGGGAAGTGATCTTATTTCCTCACCTGCGCAGTAAAGGATAATACTCCATTCGGCGGGTAGTTGTCTCCCTGCCCGAACCACACCAGGAGGCCCCTTTGGGACATCCACTCTATGTTGCATTCCTATGGCACATGCACCAGCCGGACTATCGCGATCCGGTGACCGGCATGTTCCACCTCCCCTGGGTCCGGCTCCATGCCGCTAAGGACTACTTACACATGGCCGAGGTGCTGGCCCAATACCCGGACGTCCACGCCACGGTCAACTTTGCCCCAATATTGGTCGAGCAACTGGCTGCCTACGCGGCTGGAGCGGCCGAAGATCGCGTCATGCGCCTCGGTCGACAGGACACGTGGACGGAGGAAGAGCGGGCCTATATCCTTAACCTGGGGTTCAGCGTTAACCGAGACAAGATCGTCCGACGGTATCCACCCTACATGGAGCTCCTCCAGCGACGCGAGGCCGCGTTACATGATCTCAACGTGTATAATGACCAGGAATATCGTGACATACTGGCCTGGTTTCAACTCGCCTGGACGGACCCCAACCGCCTGGAGCGAGATGATGAATTGCGTCATTTGATCACCAAGGGGCACGGGTACAGCATCGAGGATTTACAGCTGATTATAGATCGCCACATTGAGATGTGTGCCCGTGTGATTCCTCTTTACCGGGAGCTCGCCGGGCGTGGCCAGATTGAGCTCACAGCCTCCCCCTATACGCACCCCATCCTTCCCCTGCTCATCGACAGCTCTCATGCCCAGCGGGCTACACCGGGGCTTCCTATTCCGGATCCCCCGTTCCGCGCGCGGGAGGATGTCGCGGCCCATCTTCGTCAGGCCATCTCCCATCATGAGCACTTCTTCGGGACGCGCCCGGTTGGCATATGGCCGTCTGAGGGGGCCGTATCCCAGGAGGCGGTTGAGGAGATCGACGCCGCGGGGTTCCGGTGGCTGGCATCGGACGAGGCCATTTTGGGCCGATGTTTGGGGCGTTGGATCCAGCGCGATAGCCAGGATGCCGTGACAACGCCTCATATTCTGTACCAACCCTACGTGATCATGGTGGACAATCGCCCGGGGCCAATCGCCATCTTCCGTGATCACGTGCTGTCCGACCGGATCGGGTTCACGTATCAACACATCCCTGGTGAGCAGGCCGCAGAGGATCTCATCGTCCGGCTGCAGATCATCCGTCGGCGGCTGGCGGACCCCGATCGTCCCTACCTGGTCGCCATCATCCTGGACGGGGAGAACTGTTGGGAAGGGTACGATCATAATGGCGATATCTTTTTGCATAGCCTGTACCATCGGTTGAGCGAGGACCCCGAGCTGAAGGCGGTGACCGTCAGCGAGTATCTGGAGATGAACCCGCCGCGCAACACGCTCGCCCGCATCGCGACCGGGTCGTGGATCCGTGGTGATCTCACCACATGGATGGGGGACCCTGAGCATATCCAGGCCTGGTCGCTGCTGCGCGACACGCGCGAGGCGTTGGTGAGCGATGAAAGCGCGCGGCCCGACCTGCCCGAGCCGATCCGCCAGCAAGCCTGGCAGGCGATCTACGCGGCGGAGGGCAGCGACTGGTTCTGGTGGTATTCCGTCCGGAACACGTCGGACCAAGATGGGCTCTTCGATGAGCTGTTTCGCAATCACCTGGCGAACGTGTACAGGGCTTTGGGGCGACCTGTCCCGGAAACTCTTATGCGCCCTATCGCGGCCCACGGCCGTCGGCTGGACCAGATCACCCGGCAGCGTCGATATATCACCCCCAGGCTCACGGCGCTTCCCAACCCCGGGGAGGGGTGGAAGGAGGCACTCTGCATCCACGCCGATACATCCACGGGCACCATGCAGCAAGCCGGCCGCGGGTTGCAAGCGCTCTACGTGGCCTACGATGCGGACCACCTGCATATCCGGATAGATGTGGCCGAGCCCCTGGAGCATCTGTCCCTGGATGTCCGCGTTCGGAGCGGAGCGGGTCACGAGCGACACCTTAGCTGGTATCCCTCCCAGGAAGCTATACGGATGGATGATACGTTCATCCCCACTGCTATGGGCACCCAAACGATTGAGATGAGCATCCCATTTGAGACCCTGGGGATCCGGTTGGGAGATCGCATCTGGATACAGGGCAGCGCAGCGCGAGCCGGTGGTGAGATCAACCGCGTGCCTGCGAGCAGGCCGCTAGAGGTGGCGCTTATCCCTCTGGAAGCATAGTTGCTTGACGCCCCTCGGGGCGTGCGCTACAATGAAGTCAAACCACGCCAATAGAGGTGCCCATGCCTTTAATCACTATGACAACAGACTTCGGGATGAGCGATGGGTACGTGGGGATCATGAAAGGGGTGATCCTCAGCATCGCGCCCGATGCCACCATCGTAGACATCACCCACGATATCCAGCCTCATGCCATATCACAGGCGGCGTTCGTCATCGCGGCGGCAGCTCCTTACTTCCCATCGGGCACCGTCCACCTTGTCGTCGTCGACCCGGGCGTGGGAAGTGAACGTCGAGCCATCGCCGTGCAGATCAAGAGAACATATTTCGTCGCCCCTGATAACGGCGTGCTCACCCTTATCTTGCAACCTCTATCGGGTAATCCCCCGCCGGCGAAGATCATACACCTGAGGCGTCGCAAATATTGGCTACCTCAGGTCAGCAATACATTTCATGGCCGTGATGTTTTCGCACCGGTCGCCGCTCATCTAGCAACCGGCACTCCCATCACCAAGCTGGGGAAGTCCATTGACGACCCTGTGCTGCTAGATCTCCCGCGAGCCCAACAGAATCTGGACGGCTCGATCGAAGGGCACATCCTCTACGTCGATCGGTTCGGGAACCTGGTGACTAACATCCCGGCGAGTTGGTTGAAGGCCGAGGTACCCTGGCGCATCGAGGTCGCGGGCCGGGTGATCGACAAGCTGAGCTCCACATATGCGGATGTGCAGCGTGGGCAGCTTTTGGCACTTGTTGGCAGCTCTGGCATGTTAGAGCTCTCTGTACGCGAAGGTAGCGCGGCCCTGATGCTGGGTGTCGGAGAGAACGTCCCAGTCAAAGCCCGGCCAGTAAGTCAAGATTAGGAAAAGGGACCCCCCAATGGCATATTTTGTTATCCGTGGCAAGCATCCTCTCAACGGCGAGGTCACCCCAAGCGGGAATAAGAACGCCGCCCTTCCTCTTCTGGCAGCCAGCCTGCTGACCGATCAGCCGATCACGCTTCACAATGTCCCCCGGATCGGGGATGTGCTGACCATGCTTCGGATCCTGGAGCAGCTCGGCGTCGAAGTCCACGATGACGGTGGACACACGATCACGCTTCACGCGCGGCGCGTCGTGGAGACAACGCCTTCCCCTGAGCTGTTTGGACTCATTCGCGGGTCCATTACCCTGTTGGGGCCGATGTTGGCCCGAGCCGGGCACGTCACGCTTGCCATGCCTGGGGGGGATCGTATCGGCCGCCGCCGTATCGACACCCATATCATGGCTATGCGTAAGCTGGGCGCCCATCTCATCCACAATGATCGCCTGGAGATGAGTGCCGATCGGCTGCGCGGTCAAGACATCCTGCTGGACGAGGCAAGCGTTACGGCAACGGAAAATGCCATCATGGCTGCCGTCCTGGCGGATGGCACGACCACTCTACGCAACGCGGCCTGTGAGCCGCACGTCCAGGACCTCTGTCACTTCCTGAATGGGCTGGGAGCTCGCATTCGGGGCATTGGGAGTAACATCCTGACCATCGAGGGAACCACATCGCTTGCAGGGGGCGAGTTCACCATCTCGCCGGACTACGTGGAGATCGGCTCATTCATCGGGCTGGGGGCCGTCACAGAAGGAGAGATCCGAATCCGCGACGTCGTCCCCGACCAGTTGCAGATGATCCTGATGATCTTTCAGGATCGGCTGGGTGTGCGGTTGCATCTGGAGGGCACAGACCTGATCGTGGAGGATGGACAAGATTTGACGATACAGCCGGACCTGGGCGGCGTGATCCCCAAGATCGAGGATGCGCCCTGGCCGGCGTTCCCGGCTGATTTGATCTCGATCGCCCTGGCGGTAGCTACCCAGGCCAAGGGCACCGTCCTGGTCCACGAGAAGATGTTCGAGAGCCGACTTTACTTCGTCGATCACCTGATCTCGATGGGGGCGCAAATCATCCAGTGCGATCCTCATCGCTGCGTGGTGATCGGCCCCAATCAACTGCATGGTACCTCCATGAGCAGCCCTGACATCCGTGCGGGCATGGCTTTGCTCATCGCTGCGCTCTGCGCTGAGGGGGAAAGTACGATTGGGAACATCGGCCAGATCGATCGCGGCTATGAGCGCATCGATCAGAAGCTACAAGCGTTGGGGGCCAGGCTAACTCGGGTGGCGGATTAGCGATGAAGAGGAACCAGCGAGCCCGTTGTTTGGCTCCCCTGATTGTCATAATCAGAATATCGTATAGCCGCTGGGCGCGTGGTGGGGCACGGCGTTATCGTGCCCCTCTCGTTGCAGAGTTGCCCGGCTGTGACATAACGATCAGGAGATGAGGAGTTATGACCGACGACCTGTTCGCTCCATCGCCGGCCGTGTTGAGTGGTGACACGGCCGATATCTATTTCATCCGAACCAAGCAGATCCTTGACGCGGAAGGACTCTCGCCGACAGTGACTATGGAGGTGTTCTCCAACAGCGCCGGCCTGTTGTGCGGTATGCGCGAGGTTCATGCCCTGTTGCGTCGTGTATTGCCACGCGACGCCCAGGTGTGGTCGCTGGAGGAGGGCGTCCCGGTTGACACGAAGGAGGTAGTCCTGCGCATTCGAGCGCCTTACCCCACCTTCGCCATCTATGAGACCGCCCTGCTGGGCATCCTGGCCCACGAGACCGGCTGGGCCACTGCCGCCCGAACGTGCGTGGAAGCCGCTGGCGACATCCCTGTGCTCTCCTTCGGCGCCCGCCATGTGCATCCGGACGTGGCGGCTCGTATGGAATACGCCGCGGTGATCGGTGGCTGCATCGGTTGTGCAACGACGGCAGGTGCTCGATTGGCAGGTATCGAACCCTCCGGCACGCTCCCCCACGCGCTCATCCTGTGCTTCGGCGATACGGTGGCTGCCACCCAGGCCTTTGATCGCTATATTGATC
>JAGHDS010000083.1 GCA_021159845.1 Anaerolineae bacterium | reverse complement strand
CGCTGCTTTCCATATTCAAGCCCGCTCAGACAGCGCTCCTGATCCTGACGGGCGTGCTTGGGTATCTAATCGCCTCGATGGGGAGGGTAGACATCGCCCTCCCCATCGTGAGCCTATCCCTTCTCCTATCGATATCGGGAACGACCGGGCTGAACATGGTCTTCGACCGGGATATCGACAGCCTGATGTTCAGGACGAAGAACCGGGCTTTGCCGTCCGAGCAAATCACTCCGGATGTGGCCCTCGTCGTTTCCGCGACCCTGACCACCCTGGGGATCCTCCTTGCGGCAAAGATCAACCCCCTGTGCGGACTGGCGGTGTTCGCGGGCTCTATGATAGATCTGCTCCTGTATACCATCCTACTGAAAAGATGGACTCCGATCAGCGTATCCATAGGGGGAATCGCGGGCGGGATGCCCGCCCTCGCGGGATACACGGCCTACTCCGGCAGGGTGGATGGCCTTGCCGCCTCTCTCGTTCTCATCATCACGCTTTGGTCTATGGCCCACATCTGGCTGATCGCGAGCTACTACATCGATGACTACAAGAGGGCAAATGTCCCCATGCTGCCAGTGGTCATAGGGATCAGAAGAGGAGTGGGAGCCTCCATCGTCACCATCCTGCTGATTAACGCCGTAGTGTTTGGGATGCATTGGATGGGATACTACACCTCCAAGCCTTTCCTGATCTCCCTGCTGCTGTCTGTCCCCTCCCTGTGCTTCGCCGGTAAATACCTGAGGACCGGCCGCACAGGGTATATTAAGAAGGCTTACCTGTTCCTAAGCCCATATCTCGGCCTCATGATGATGCTATTGGTATGGCTCAGGATCGCATAGCCTCGGTTCCGAGAGCCACCTGCTAAGCAATAGACCAGCCCCCCGACCTCCTTCACCGGAGAAGCCGGGGGGCTCTCGTTTGCCAACTGATCGCCCTTCACAGTCGAGGGCTCCAGCACACACCGCCGCAAGGAGAAGGGAGCTCCCTCAATCCCTCGACACGAAGATCTCCCCCAACCGCACGGCATCGCCGCCGATATCCAAAGAAAGGCGCGGCAGGCCGGGCTGGCTGGCATCGTACAGGCCGACTTCTAACATGTAACGGCCTGGCGGGAGATCTGCCGACAACGACAGCTCGAAGCGATCCGCGATGACCTCGTTGGGCAGCCAACTCGTGGTCGGCCGGGCACCTCGCCCAGGCACGTGATCCTCCTGGGCCACAACGCGGCCGCTCTCGTCCAGCAAATGCACGAACGTCGTGTAGGAACGGTCCATCGTCGTCACAGCCTGCCAGACAACGGTCACGGCGAGGGTCCCGCCAGGCGCGACTCGCGGCGAGGCCACATCCACACCCACCAGCCGCGCCTTACCTCCGAAGACTGCTCCAGAAGACCATCTCACCGGCGGCACCTCGAAGATATGCTCGATGGGGACGATCCGCACCTCTGCCAGAGCAACGGCCTTCCCCATTGATCTTCCCTGCCCATCAACCACCTGGCCATAGAGGGTCAAGTCTCCGCCGGGGGCCTCACGGGGCACCTGGATGGTACGTTGCCCCCGCACAAGCGCCCTGGCCGGCCATGCCTCAGTCGGATAAGGGACATCGCCGGTCAACGGCCCATCATCCAGGGCAAAGTGCGTCCCATCGCCCTGCCACCACAGCCGCATTGCCAGCCCAGACGGCAGACCGGACGTCGCCTGCCACCACATTTCCAGCGTGAAGGTATCGCCCGGGATCACCTCCTCGGGGATACTACCCGTTCCCAGCAAGGTCAGGCCGGAAACCACAGGCACTGCCAGCGGCTGGGCCAGCTTCGGCATCTGCGACGAGGCACCCCCTACCAACCGAGGCACACGTATGGGCATGATGAACGCGGACCCCCTGAGGTGCACCGGAAGCGTCCAGCACCTCCAGCGGCGAGCCGCCCTCCGGGTACACTCGCAGACGCAGCCGATACTCCCCAGGTGGGGTTCCTGGATCAGCTGGCAGCCGGTATCGTCCCAACACCACCTCACCCGGCTGCCAGCGGAACGAGGGATACTCGTACGCTGACAGCCGACGATCGGGCAGTCGCCCCCAGACATGCCCGATCGCGTCCACCAGCTCTCCAGCTACCTTCAAATCCTCATACAAGGGGACCTGTGCCTCCCAATACACATGCAGTTCGCCATCATCCCGCTGTCTGTGCCCCAAAAGCCACACTTTTCCGCCGAAGTCCACATGTGCGGGATAGGCGATGGGCGGTTCCCTCTCGAAGCGCGCATCCGGCGCCCAACGGAAGTGTCGCACCGCTACATGCCAGAAAGAGCGATCCACCGGCAACTCAGTACCCACCGCGTCCAAAATATCGGCAACCACCCCGCTCGGATCCACCACGTCATCCTGCCAGAGGATCAGCCAGGCGCCCCGCTTCCCCGCCAACGCCCGGGCTAGCCGATCGCCCACCCTGTAATCCAGCACCGCGTTCACGTCCAGCACGTCGATATCCGGCAGCCGAACGCGCGGCAGGCCGTCCGCGTAGTAATCCCACACAGGGGACATGTGCCCGGAGACCAACAGCACCGCCTCGTCCCGGGCGATATGGGCACGCACGTACAAGGCCGCGCCGCGAAAGTCCGGCTTGGTGAATCGGCGATCGGTGAACCAGGAATGATCGGCGTAGACGAAAGCGACGAGTATGAAGCCCACAGCGACGAGCGACGCGCCCGCGGAGAGCGCCGTAACCGGGCCCCCGCGAGAGCGCAGGTGGAGAAGCGCGCCCAACCCGGCGGCGACGAGCAACCACAGCGCAGGTGAGGCCAACATGAGATAACGTGGGTTGAACTTGGGCGTGCGCGACGACAGAACGAGGATGGCAAGCACGGGCACGAGCAGATAACCGAGCAGATAACCAATCGCCCAGGCGTCACGGCTACGCCAGACCAGGCCGATAACCGCCACGCCGACCACGGCGACGAAGCCCCACCCGATCCGTACGGCATCGGGCTCTAGCAAAGTATATGGTGCCCCAAGGGTAAAACTGATCCAGGTATGACGCAGCGCCTCGCCCAGCTTGAGCTGTCCTTGCCAATAGGAGGCATCCACCCGGTACCGGTTCAGGACGAACGGGAGCCAGGGCAGATAGCCGACGAGGATCACGCCCGCGGCGAGGAGGGCTTCGGCGACCAAAGATGACGGATGGCGGACAGGAGGCGCGGAGCGAGAAGCGGAGAGCGGAGAGTGGGGGGTG
>JAGHDS010000154.1 GCA_021159845.1 Anaerolineae bacterium | reverse complement strand
GCTCAACACGCAGGCTCTGACCGACCTGGTTAACTACGTGATCGAGAAGGACTATGCGGATTCTCTGATCGTGGCTGGAAGCACTGGCGAGTTCTACGCTCTCACCTATGAAGAGCGAATCCAGGTGTTCGAAACGGTCAAAGAGGCAAACGCAGGGCGGCTGCCTCTGATCGCTGGAACCGGCGCTGCAACCACGCGAGAGGCCATCGCCTACACGCGCAAAGCTGAGGAACTGGGGTATGACTGTGTGATGGTTGTCTCACCCTATTATCAGAAGGCCACGCAGGAGGGATTGTACCTGCACTTCAAGGCAGTAGCGGAGGCCACAAATCTGCCCATGATGCTTTACAATATTCCATTATTCACAGGGGTCAATATCGAAGCGAAGACGCTTGAGCGTCTCGTAGATGACGTACCAAACATCTTGGGTATCAAAGAGGAGGCCGGGATCAATCCCACACAGACGACCTTATTCAAGATGGTTGTGCCGGAGGAGTTCACCATCTACTGTGGCGATGACACAATGGTGCTTCAGACCCTTCCCCAAGGCGCGGTGGGCGTGGTCAGTGGTGGTTCACACGTCGTGGGTGACCTGATGAAGCGTATGATTCAGCGCTACACCGAAGGCGACGTTGCAGGTGCCTCCGACATTTACCTGAAGATGTTCCCCTTCTTCCACTCACTGACTCCCGGCGACCGAGTGAACCCCATCCCTGTGCTGAAAACCGTGGTATCCCAGACCTCCGGGATTGATCTGGGGAAGCCGCGCCTTCCCTCACTTGGTGCGACAGAGGAGGAGCTAGCTAAAATCAAAGAGGTGCTCCGGGCATTGGGCAAGTGGCCAGCCGAATAAACGGCTTAACTCATCCTATTTTCGAAGTAGATGCCATGAGCGGCTTGCACGCCGATAAGGATGAAAATAGGCGGCGGTGCAGCACAGCCAGGGCGACAATACTTCTTGGAATGATTATTCATCTGCGTAGATCGGCTTCTTCTGCGTCATCAGCGTTCACCCATTCTATTTACGGAACAGTCGCCATGAGCGGTGGCACACCGCATAACGATGAGAATGGATGGTCGATGTTTCTCCCTATGGATGTGTTCGAAGCGTCAACTTGCAGAAGGGGAGGAAATACCCATGCCCTCATCGCGCCGTGAGGCCTTGCGTCGTCTGTCTGAGGAGATCGTGGTATGCAAGGCGTGCCCGCGCCTGGTGGCTTGGCGTGAGGAAGTCGCGCGGGTTAAGCGGTGTGCGTACCGGGACTGGGAATATTGGGGACGGCCTGTCCCGGGCTTTGGTGATCCGGACGCCCGATTGCTCATCATCGGGTTGGCCCCGGGGGCTCATGGTGCCAATCGTACCGGGCGCATGTTCACCGGTGACGACTCTGGCGCCTGGTTGGTACGAGCGCTTCACCGATCTGGCTTCGCTAGCCAGCCTATCAGCGAGCATCGCGGCGATGGGCTGATCCTGCGCGATGCCTACATCACTGCCATCGTGCGTTGTGTCCCACCCAAGAATAGGCCGACGGCGCAGGAAATCGCCAACTGTCGTCCGTTCCTGCAGCGGGAGATCACCATTCTGGGGCGCGTGGAAGTCGTGGTGGCGCTGGGGCGCATCGCTTTTGACGGGTACCTGGCCGCGCTACGGGGGCTTGGACATTCATTGCCCCGGTTGCGATTCGGCCACGCGGTGCATTACCTTCTGCCCGATGGGCTGCCCCAATTGCTCGTCTCCTACCATCCGAGCAGGCAGAACACGCAGACGGGTCGCCTGACCGAGGCCATGTTGGATGACATATTTGCTCAGGCGCGCGCATTGCTGGATGCGAAGCCGACAATGAGCGTGGAATAACGGAATAACAAACTACAGGCCGGAGAGTGGTCTCCGGCCTGCCCGATCATATACGTTCGTAGCGGTGGCTCGACTCAGGCTACGGCTTCTGTCCTTTCAACCGGTATAGCATCTCCCCCGCGTGAGGCACGACCAATATCCCCTCATCCTCACGCCCCATCCACTCTTCTGGGTCGATCGTCGCCGGATCGCGGTAGCCTAAATTGACGCGCTCGCAGCGCTCCCGCGGGATGCCGGTCGCCAGTGTCACCTTGATCCGCGGCTTCTCCACGCCGTTCTCATAGGTTCCCATACCGCGCAGGTGGGTCGAATGCGCCAGCACCCCCCAGGGATAGTGCTTGAACTTATCCCACTGCTTGAGGAAATAGTCCCGCACGTGATACCCGATCTCATCGAGGATGCGTCCGTGGGTGTAAGAAAGCTCCGTAATATGCGGCGCGTAGATAATGACCTCACCGCCATCCTCGACCACAGGCTCCAGCTTGTACATTCCCTTAGCTGCCGTCCAGATATCATCGTACATCTCAGGCATGATGGAGAGCACCTGGCGGTAGGGCTTGTCCACGTAAACGATGTGCAGCTTCGCGGAGAGGTCCGCCGCGTGGGACCATGCCTCCTCCGGGGATGCCACGAACAGCCCGGCGACGCCATCATCCTTGACCACGAACCCGAAGCACAGCTTTGGCATGTCGATCATCGCTGCCGCCCGGTCGATCACCGCTCGGACCGGCGTATCCTTCGTGCCGATGATCTTAAAGCTGGTCATGACAGCCCCGAGCCAGTGCGTGAAGTCGATCATCTCCCAGCCGGATATGCCAGGGAAGAAGTACTTGTTCCCGCCAGAGAAGCCGACGACCTCGTGCGGGAACACCGGGCCGCAGATGATCACCTGGTCGTAGTCAAAGATCATCTTGTTCACGGCTACCGGCACGTCCTGGGCGAAGAGGCCGTTGGTGAGCTCGTGGATCTCACTGGCGGGGATCGTGCCCAACGTCCGGAACGTATCCGGGTCATCCCATTTATGGTTATAAACGTTCACGCCCGCGTAGCGCCCGGCCATCTCCTCCGCCGTCACCCCCAATCGGTGATGGATGGCTTCCTCCGACATGGGCTGATGGGTCCCCAGGGCAATGAGGTAATCCAACGCGGCCACTTTACCCCACAGTAGCTCGTGAAAAAGGCGGAAGAACATATTCACAGGTCCGCTACGGGTGCCGTCGGGGATGATGATCAACACCCGCTTGCCCGCCAGGTTAGCCTGTTCCAGGCCGGTGCTCATGATCTCGCGTACCTCAGACTCGGTCAGCAGTCGATCTGTGTAACCCTTCCCGATCACCATTGCCCGCCACTCCTTACCAAATTCAGGGGTTGAAGATGCCGGGATCCCTGGGGGCCCCGGCATTGGATCAGTGCGACTGTATGTAGTGAATTGTTGCCGATTCCTGTCAGCTCATACACCGCTGAAAGCAGCGAAGCCGCCGTCTATCGGGACGACGACGCCCGTCACGAAGGAAGAAGCCGGCGTGAGCAACCACATGACTGCTCCCAACAGGTCGGCCGGATCGCCGAAGCGTCCCATAGGTGTGTGGTCGATGATCGTCTGCCCGCGCGCCGTGAGGTCGCCCGATGCCTCGTCGATGAGGAGATAACGATTTTGGTTGGTCAGGAAAAACCCGGGGGCGATGGCGTTCACGCGGATCTTCGGTGAGTATTCCTGAGCCATATGCACGGCCAGCCATTGCGTAAAGTTGCTGACCGCGGCCTTGGCGGCTGAATAGGCCGGGATTCGGGTCAATGGCCGAAAAGCATTCATCGACGAGATGTTGAGAATGATGCCTTCCCCCTTATCCGCCATTACCTTGCCAAAGACCTGGCTAGGGATCAGCGTGCCGATGAAGTTCAGATTGAACACCCACTGGAATGCATCCTGTGGGAGGTCAAAGAACGGGAGCTCCGGTGATGTGGTGGCCTCCGCCTTGTTGCCGCCGGCGCCGTTGATGAGGATGTCCACGGTGCCGAACCGTTTCAGGATCGCCTCCAACGCCGCCTCCACGCTGGCCTTGTCGAGCACATCCATCTTGATCCCGATGGCCTCACCACCAGCGGCCACGATCTCGTCCGCGACGCGCTGGGCAGCCTCTTCCACAATGTCCAACACTGCTATCTTGGCGCCTGCCCTGGCCAACCCACGAGACATCTCACCGACCAAGACACCCCCACCGCCTGTCGCGGCGATGACTTTCCCCTTCAGATCGAACAGTTCTTGTGGATTTTGAGCACTCATCGCCTCTAACTCCCTCCTAACGTACTTGACGCGTCACCCTCCGCAGATGATCAATCGCCCGCTGCGCGGCCGTGTCCGCGTCCGGCAACGGCATGAACTCGCCGGAGACAAACCCATCATAGCCGATATCCTGGAGCACGCTCAATAACGACCGAAAGTCCAGATGTCCGGCGCCCGGATACCATCGGTTGGAGTCCGCCACATGGAAGTGGAAGATGCGATCCCCCGCCCGGCGGATGCTCTCCTCGATGGACGGCTCCTCGATGTTCATATGGAACGTATCCAGGAGCAACCCCATATTCGATGCTCCAACGCGGCCCACCAGGTCCAGTCCCTGCTCCACATTGTTGATCAGGGTTGTCTCGTAGCGGTTGATCGGCTCCAGCGCCAGCTTCACCCCCGCAGGCTCGGCCGCCTGGCAACACTCCTGCAGGGCCCCCACCAGCCAGCCCATAGCCTGCTCATGGTCTACGCCGGGCTTCACGATGCCGCGGAGCAATCCGATGATGATCACAGCGCCAAACCGGGCGGCCAATGGGACATGGTCCTTAACCCGCTGGATGGCCGCGCTGCGAATAGCAGGGTCTGGGTCTGTGAACGAAAGCCCCTCTTCTCCCCAAGCCTGCCCGGTACCTATCGCCGGCACAGCGAGATGATGGGCTCGGACAACCCGCTCCAGCGCGCCCGCATCGACCAGATTGGGGTCACGGATGGCGAGCTCAACGCCATCATACCCCCAACCTGCGATCTTGGCAACATTCGCTTCGAAATCTCCCTTGAAGGCAACCGCTTGAAACTGAGCGGCATGTGTGGATAGCACGATACTGAATTTCATGGCACCTCGATAGGCGATGAGAAATGAGGAACGAGGAATGGGTAATGAGGAACGAGTAACGAGGGGAAAACTCGTTACTCGTTCCTCGGTGCCTCATTCCTTGAACGGCTATAGCTCTGTACCCTGGCCGATACGCGGCAGGGCGTAGACTGGCTTCCAGCCGGGGCTCATAGGCTCTTTCAGGAAGGGTTCCATCTCCTCGGCCGTGCGCAGCGTCACCTCCTCCACTGGCGGCACGGTACCCGGCGGGAACGCCTCCAGGATCTGGTCGTTTAGCAACGTCAGGTAGCGCAGGATGGCCGCCACGGGACGCTTCACCTTGTACGCAGCCCCATGCGTGGCCTTGCCGACGACGCCTTCCGGCGTGCCCTTGATCTCGATAGCGAAGTGGCCTTCACCCTCCGACCAGCGGCTGGGCCGACCGAAGGGATCCACGGACTTGTCGAAGTGCCCGTCCGGCAGATAGCTCTTCCCCTCGGTATCCACCGCGTGTTCCATGTCCACCATCTCCGGATGGAGCAAAAGCCCCAACGATGTCTCCGACTCGTCCGCGTGGACGAAGTTGGTATCTAATTGTCCTCCGCGCTCTTTGGTGCGGAAGAATTCTCGCACAGCCCGGTGCCAGTCGATGACGCGGAAGATGCCAGGGAGCTGGTAGCGCTTTTGGAACTGCTGGATAGCTGATTCCAGCACCCATAGCTGGCCGTGATTGTTAATGATGATCTGTTTACGGAAACCGTCATTCCACAGCCCTAACATGACATCAATCATCAGCTCGCGCACCACATTCTCGCGGATGATCACGGTGCCGGGCATACCCAGGTGATGGTACGGGTGCGCCCCATACATCAGCGGCGGCAGGGCCAGGTTCACCGGCGCCCCGCGCTTGGCCGTGTAGCGGCGCACGGCCTCGCAGATCTGGCTGACGTACAGCGTATCGGACGCGCTGACCAGATGCTGCCCATGCAGCTCGGTGCTCCCGACAGGGATGAAGACGATGTCATTCTTTTTCCGATTCTGCTCAAGCTGCCATCGTATCGTAGTCTGGATGTAGGAGCCGGGTTTGCCCCACTCCACCGGCGATGGGATCCCGTACTCCGCCAGAACGGCGTCGATCTCCTCGTCGCTGGCCTCCCATATCTCCTTCTTTAGACGGCCAACGGTGTTGTCCTCGAAGAAGAGGTCCGGTTGATCCGTGGCCAGCCAACCCTGGGGTGCCTTCTTGGTATCGGACATCTCTCTTTCTCCTTGATTCCCATCAGTGAATACGGATTCGCTATGCATCACTACCGATCTCGCTCAGTTGGACTGGGCGATGCTCCTCGTAAGATTTTTTCGCCGCGTAACCCATAACGACGGCGATCCGGCCATCCACCCCGCCGGCCGGCGGGGTCGTATCCTCCAGGATAGCCCGGATGAAAGCCCTCATCTCCTCCGTGTACGCCTCGGCGTATCGCTCAACGAAGAAATAGAGCGGCTTGGCCGTATGGACTCCCGCGG
>JAGHDS010000325.1 GCA_021159845.1 Anaerolineae bacterium | reverse complement strand
TCTCTGGCCCGGTCGATCACGCGCCGCAGAGCGTCGGCCACCCCCGGCTTATCGACGTGCTCGGGGTGAAAGAGGAAGTGGACAATCCCGTGCTGTCGCCTACCCGCCTGAAGCAACGGTTCTGCCAACGCCTCTGGGGCGAATACGATGAGGTCCTGTGTCAGCGTGGGCAGCTCCAAGATGGGGATCAGCCTGCCATCGGGTGCTACAGGGAAATGGGGATGACACGTGCCGAAGTTGAAACCGGCCTCTCCCGTTTTAGCGGCTCCCTTCGATTGGTCCATGCGAATGCCCCGCGCGACGCACCAATCGAAGAATTCCGTGTCCCCTTCCCAGCGCAGGTAGTGATTCTTGTTCGTGATAGGATTCTCATCGTTGAACAGCTTGGTTAACTCCCGCCATTGTTGGTCAAAGGAGATCTCGCCCCATGTGCGTCCTGGAGACATGGCGTCGTAGTGCATGGCGAGCTCATGTCCCGCCGAACGGATGGCCTGGAGGACGTCTGGAGGATACCCGGGCAGCA
Source organism: Anaerolineae bacterium (assembly GCA_021159845.1). GTDB lineage: Bacteria > Chloroflexota > Anaerolineae > DUEN01 > DUEN01 > JAGHDS01. The sequence goes on along the minus strand of JAGHDS010000325.1, from coordinate 7,222 downwards.
CGACACACCAGGTTGAGTGTACCTGTGCTCTGCGCAACACGTCCAGGAATCGCAAAGCCCTCTCCGGATGATTGTTGTCCGTGTCGTCCGATAAGTGAGCCAGGGCCGGCAGGTTGCGCGGGTATAGCCACAACACGGGCAGCGGGACCCGTTGTCGCGTTGCCAGGTAGAAGATCGCTCGTAGCACCAGCTCACGCCATTGATCCGCGACCGGGTGGAGGAAGGCGCTCAACCCTGGTGCTCCCTCCAGCGGTTGGCGATCGAGCAGCCAGTCCAGCACGCCCCCATCGCCGCTCTTCAACACGCCATCGCTGGAGGGCGCGGTTCCGTCGGGCGAGGGCACGCCATCCCGGGTGACGGCGATCCCCTGCTGGATGCGGACTACGGTGCCCGTCACGTCCGGAGCGATCAACATGCAGCGCCCTGCCCCCACGCTCCGTTCCAATACCGCGCCACGCTCCGTCGGCCGCTGGTGGGCATCCATGACGCCCGCCAGCACCGTCGCCTCTGTCGGGTGCACGGGGACGCCGTTGAAGTAGTGTAGTGGGATGCTTACGTGCGCCAGCGCGGGATGCCCGGGGTGGCGCACATCGAGATAACCTTCGCCCAACGTACTCATGCCCCCTCCCCAGCTCTGATAGCTGGGCGGATCGGGCTCGACGCCGAGCAGATCTGTCATCCCCCATACCCCACCGATGCTGAGCCACGCTCCGCCGTTTGTGATCCACCCCCAGAGGCGACGCTTCATCTCATCGGATGGGTCCCACTCACCCACCGTCACCAACAGGGATAGTCGGGGAAGGGTGGCCTCCAGATCGTCCGCGGGCACGTCGACATAGTACATGCCCGCGTGCGTCAGTATCTCATGAATGTAATGCGGGTATCCCACCGTGCGGGCGGCGTTCAGCGGGGGATCGGGACAAACGCACACACCGATGGGGATAGGCGATCTCTCATCCACCGGCAACCTCCTCAGCTCGCTCTATTCCGACCATGCCTCCCTGGGCTGGCCTTGTACGAGCGGATAGGTAGATATTCGGGCTGGTGCCACGTGGGGAGGAACAAGGCGTCCTCCCCACGCCGTCCCTTATCCTTTGGGTAACAGCTTTGCTACCTTGCGGATGGCGCCCGCGACATCCCCGATATCCTTCTCTGTGTAGTTCTCGTTGATCCCGATGGTCACTATATGCTCCAGGGCGTCCTCTGCCCGGGGGCATAGTCCCTTAACGTACTCGACCGTATGTTGGTTGTAGACGCCGTCGAAGGGGTAGGAGGATTTTCCAAACGTCCTCCTGTCGGAGAGCGGCTCCATGCAGAGGTAGATCGGTTCACCGGTGTAGCCGGCTCCCGCCCCGATACCCTCTCGGCTCAAGGCCAGGGCGAACGAGGTCGCAGACCAGGCATCCGTGCGCAGTGCGTACAGCCAGTAGCCGTGTTCGGAGCCCTCAGTTGTGATCGGCGGGGTCAGACCATCGATGTCGGAGATCAGCTCCGTTAAGTAGTGGCCTAGCCGCATCCGTCGCTCGACCACAGAGCGTACCTTCTTGACCTGTGCCAGTCCTACCGCTCCTTGTAACTCCGTCATCCGGTAGTTCAGTCCCAGGAGGACGTAATGACGTATCCCGGGCTTGCGCGTCCACCCCTTGTCCCGGAACCACGCCATACGCTCGGCGAGGTCCTCCCGATTCGTGATCGTCATGCCTCCGTCGCCGGTCGTCATATGCTTGCTCTGTTGGAAGCTGAACGTCCCGATGTCCCCCCATGTGCCCAGATAGCGCCCTTTATACTTGATCACATGCGATTGGCTGCAATCCTCGATGAGTGGGATATTATGAGCTCGGGCGATCTCCGAGATGACGTCCACCCGAGCGGCGTTGCCGAACAGGTGCACCAGTAAGATCGCGGCCGTGCGGTCGGTGATCTTGCGCTCCACGTCCGCTGGATCCATGTTATATGTCTCATCCACGTCGGCGAAGACGGGAACGCATCCCTGATAGAGAATGGGAACGATGGAGCCTGCATCGGTGATGGGAGCTGTGATGATCTCATCGCCAGGGTTGGGATTGATCGCGCCAATGGCCGTGTGGATCGCTGCCGTGCCGGAGGTAGTGGCGACAGCGTGCTTCACGCCATACAGCCGGGCGAATTCCTCCTCCAGTTGCTTCACCTTACCGCCGCTTGGACCGAAGAGATTCTGAGACCGGATCGCCTCGGTTACCAGGTTGATCTCCTCCTCGCCGAAGGGCGTCCGCGCAGGAAACGGCTTTGTGCGGTAGGGTTGACCACCATCTATGGCTAGTTGTGACATCATCCTCACTCCGTCTCTCATAATCAGCGGTATTGCCGGATCGTCTCCAATACGGCCAGGACATTGTCGACGGGGGTGTGGGGTACGAAGTAGTTGGAACAGCCCACGATGACGCCCCCACACTCCTTGGCCTCCTCAAGACAGGAGAGCGTCTCGGCGACCACTTCCTCCTTGGTGCCCATATGTACCGTGTGCGAGCTGATATTCCCCAATAGGGTGAGCCGCGGAAAGCGTTGCCGGAGCTTCCGCAGATCCATTCCGGCGCGGCGGTCGATCTCGTAGTACCCATCCACCCCAGAGCGCCCGAATAAGTCCTCTGCGATGGGCCACAGGTTGCCGTCACTGGCGAAGAGGTGGTAAGCTCCGTATTGGTGACACACGTCCGAGACGCGCCTCAGCCGGGGGAGCACCAGCTCGTGGAATACCCGGGGCGAATACATGGGACCATCATTGGAGGCGAGGTCGCTGCCGCCGAAGAAGTATCGAAACCCCAGTGGGGCCAGAAAGCGGACGTTGCGTTCGGCGATCTCGACCTGCGCGTCCAGGAGCCGGGCGACGAGATCCGGCCGTAATGCCGTGGCCTCAAGCCAGGCAGTCTCATGAGGAATCCCGATGCCCACACCTCCCACCCGGATAGCCCGCTCGTGCCCCAAGAGCCGCTGAGCGCGGATCTCGAAAGCGAAGTCATCCTCCTGAGGGTGATACCCTTCCGCTGCCTTTTCCCGTGCGGCAACCTGCTCTTCAAGCCGCTCCAGGGTGATCTCTCCCTTGGGCTTGTAGTCGAAGATGTGACACTGCTCGCTGCCTGGGTCATAGCGTAGGACGCGCCAGTCTTCCTCGTCGCCGTACTCATAGAGGAACGTGTACTCGTCCACGCGCCTTGTGGGCTTGACGTTGTATCGCCAGTAGCCAGCCCGGATGATGTCGTGATCGCACAAGAGGGCGACGTCGATCGCGTCTCGGAATGATCGCTCGAGGAATTCCTGATGCGCCTCCTCGCCCTGCCAGAGGGCCACCGCCTCTCGCCACTGCTGGATTCCCCCGCCGACATACGCCTCGCGGCCTAGCAAGGCCGAGGCCACTGAGGAAGAGAAACCGATATGATGCACCGGCACCGTATCGACTCTTGTACCATCGAAAGCCGCTTGTACGCGTTCCAGTGAGTTCATGTCTCCGCCTTCGTTACCTGGCGTAGGGATCAGCGGCGTCGCGCAGGCCATCTCCGGCGAAGTTGAAGGCCAGGACGGCGATGATCACAAAGACGCCAGGTAACAGCATCCAGGGAGCTTGGGCGACCGCGCGCAGGTTCTGGGCGTCCTGCAAGAGCACGCCCCAACTGATCACCGGAGGCCGTAACCCCAGGCCGAGGAAGCTGAGGGATGTCTCGCTCAGGATCATGCCCGGGATGGAGAGCGTCAACGAGGCGATGATATAGCTCAGGAAGGATGGGACGAGGTGTCGCACGATAATCCTCAGCTCACTGGCCCCGGCGAGTCGCGCGGCGGTCACGAAATCCTCCTCGCGCAGGGACAGGAAACGCCCCCTGACGACGCGCGCCAACCCCGTCCAGCCGATGAGCGAGAGGATGACCGTGATGCCGAAGTAGACCTTCAGCGGCGACCAGGTAGCGGGCAGCGCGGCGCTCAACGCCATCCATAGCGGAACGGACGGCACCGAGCGGAAGAACTCGATCAAGCGTTGGATCACGGTATCAACGGAACCTCCATAATACCCGGAGATGCCTCCCAGGAGGATCCCCAGCACAAAGCTGATCGTGATCCCGACCAGCCCCACGGACATGGAGATCCGCGTGCCGTACAAGATGCGCGAGAACAGGTCACGCCCGAGCCTGTCCGTTCCCATCAGGAATACATTCTGATGCTCATCCTTCAGCCCGAAGAGATGGATATTCATCTTGAACAGGCCCCATAGTTTATACGGATCACCGTGCACGAAGAAATACAGGGGATATCGCTTCTCTGGGTTGGGCGTGTAGATCACTCTGAGGGTGTCCGGATCCCTCTTCCGCTCATATGCGTAGACGAACGGGCGCAGATGAAAGCCGCTCTGATCCCGGAAGTGAAGATGTTGAGGGGGCGCCAGGGCATACATCTTCCGGTGTTCGTGAGGGTCATATGGGGCGATGAATTCACACAGGAGAGCCATGAGGTACAGGAGTATCAGGACGGCGCTGCCCGCCATAGCCAGCCTGTGCCTACGGAAGCGCCACCACATCAACTGCCATTGGGATGCGAAGAAGATCCGCTCCTCCTTCGCGCTCGTGGACGTTTCCTCCTCAACCCGCATATCCGCTGAGGCTTGACTGGTTTCCCTCCGTTTCGGTGCAGCTTTCATTTGCCTTCTATCCCTCGTAACGTATGCGTGGATCCAACCAGGCCAGCAAGATATCCGATATCAGCGTCCCGAGGACGGTGAGGAAGCTCAGCATCATGACAAAAGTACCGGCCAGGTACATGTCCTGGGAGAGCAATGCTTTGAAGAAGAGCGGCCCCGTTGTGGGCAGGCTCAGCACGATCGAGATGATCGTTGACCCGGAGACGAGCTGGGGCAGCGTCCACCCGATGGTGCTAACAAAGGGATTGAGCGCGACCCGCACCGGATATTTCAGAATGAGCTTCGTCTCTCCCAGCCCTTTGGCCCGAGCTGTCTCGACATACGGCTTATACAGCTCATCCAACAGGTTCGCGCGCATGGTTCGGATCAATCCCGCCGTGCCGCTGGTGCCCAGCACGATCATAGGGACCCAGAGATGCTTGAGCATGTCCACGAACTTGCCGTAGCTCCAGGGCTGCTCGATGTATTTTTCGGAGAAAAGCCCGCTCAGGTTCACGCCGAAGTGAGAGAAGGCAAACCACATCAACACCAGGGCGATCATGAAGTTGGGGGTAGCCAGGCCGATGAATCCCAGGAAAGTGGCCACATAGTCCGTCATCGAATATTGGTGGGTAGCGGAGTAGATGCCGATGGGCAGGGCCACGATCCATGTGAACATTAACGTGGAAAGCGAGATGACAACGGTCAAGAGCAGACGATCCCAGATAAGCTCACTGACAGGCCTGTCCCACTCGAAGGAGACGCCGAAGTTACCGTGCATTGCCTCCCAGACCCACTTGATGTAACGCATATATAGCGGTTGGTCCAGGCCGTAACGCTTCTTCAGAGCATCCACTAACGATTGGTCAACGGACTCACCGCTTAGCTCGAGCTGCGTGATATACGAGGTCAGGAAGTCGCCTGGTGGTAATTCGATGATGGTAAAGCTGACGACGGAGACGACGATCAAAGTGGGGATTATGTAAAAGATCCTGCGGATGATGTACTGTAGCATACGTTCTCACCCCTCCAAAGGGATACCAAATCCCACCACAAGGGGGAGCCGCACAACAAGGTGTGGCTCCCCCGCCGATCTACATCACACCTCCTTTAGCTGCTTTTGAAGAAGTACTGCTCAGGGCGTGTATACCCGGGGCTCTTCAACGGCCAGGCGTTGATGCCCTTCTCCGGCACGTTGCGGAAGTTCTTCTTGACGATCATCGGGGCCGGGTACCGCCCCACGGTGATGATCGACCACACGTTCTTCAGGTAGAGGCGGTAGATCTGGGTCATGAGCTCTACCTGTTTGTCCGCGTCCGTAGTCATCTTCAGCTCATCGTAGATCTTCTGAGCCTCTCGTGCATCACCGGTGGGTTCCTCTCCCGCCTTCCCTCCCGTGACATACCAGTTACCCCACTCGGGGGCCCAGTACGTGCTGTGCTCGATGGGAGCGTACGCGCGAGCGTAGATGGCCTGTACAACCGGGGACAGGTTGGCCTGGGCATAGCCAGCCACCTGATACTCAGAGGTGTAGATGCGGTCCCACCACAGGTCATAGGTGATCGGCTTAAAGGCCGCGTTGATCCCGAGCTTCTTCCAATAGGAGACGACGAGCTCGCAGACGTCGGAGACCGTAGGGAAGGCAACCAGGCCCTCGATGGTGAGTGACAGCTCCTTCCCATCCGGGCGCAGGCGGTAGCCAGCAGAGCTCTTCTCGGTGAGCCCTATCTCATCCAGGAGGGCGTTTGCCTTATCGAGGTTGTACTCGAAGGGGGCCCACAGCTCTTCTTCTCCTCGCAGCTCCTCCGGGAACCCGTCTTGGATGGGGCTAGCCATGCCGTTGTAGTTGAGCTCGTTGATCTCGTCCCGGTCGATGGCCATGGAGAGCGCCTGCCGGAAGCGCAGGTCACGCATGAGCTCTCGCAGGGTGTCATCCTTAAGCAGGGTGAGGTTCGGGAAGAGGACGATCCCGGTCTCGCCCATCTGCCAGAGGAAGACCCGGTATCCGCCCTTGTCCGCGTTCTCCTTGAACAGGGAGTAATTGGAGAAGGCCATGTGGCGCATCTGCATGTCCACTTCCCCAGCCACTCCCTTCATATTGACCAGCTCCACGTTCTCTACCAAGGTGTAGCGTTGCCGATCGATGTAGGGGAGCTGGTTTCCGTCGGGGTCAACCTTCCAGTAGTAGGGGTTGCGCTCGAAGATGACGATGGTCTTCGGTGGGGCCTGCACGATCTTCCACGGCCGGATGACAGGGAGGTCTACGTTGCGGAGGTAGTCGCTCTTGTTGCCGTATAGCTGATCCCAGCTTTCAAGCTGTGCCTCCTGGACCATCTTGTCCAGTTCCTCTTTGGACACGTATTTGGCGTGAAATTGTTTCAGATAGTGGGCTGGGTAGAAGATGCCGTCGGAGCGGAAGGCCATTTGCTGGGGCAGCAGGCCGTAGGGGGCCGCGAAGGAGAGTCGAATCGTGTAGTCATCGACCTTCTCGAGCTTCATCGGCTCTCCCGCCACCGTTAGCCAGGAGGGGAAGCTGGGGCTGAGGTCCTTGTTTAGCAACATGTCCTCATACCAGTACAC
>JAGHDS010000385.1 GCA_021159845.1 Anaerolineae bacterium | reverse complement strand
CCAGGCGCTGGTAGACCATGGGAAGCTTGTTCGCGTCAGTGATGAGATAGCATTTACTCCCGCTGCGTACGAGCAAATGGTGGCCCAGGTACGTGACTTCATCGAGCGCGAGGGGAGTATCACGATTGCCCAGGTGCGCGATCTGTTCCAGACAAGCCGGAGATATGCGCTGGCTCTGATGGGATACCTGGACGCCCAGCGGATCACCCGGCGCGTCGGCGATGAGCGGGTACTGCGACGGTAGGGCGTCCATCAGCCGACACGCGTGGGTGAGGGGACATGGGAAATCCTAAACAGCTGGACTTGGGCAATTGGCTGAGATCAATGGATCCGGTCTCGGCTCGATGAGGAACGCGAGGGATAGAGGGATAGAGGACTGAGTGGATCGCGGCCAAGGGGTACCGTCTTGATGGTCCACGCGAGAACCTGATAGGCACACAATGCCAGGCATCCGGCGCTCAGGAGGAACAGAGAAGAACCCGGCTGCGGTCCGTATGATACTCGTAGCGCTGTCCCCCGGCCTCCAACACGATCCGATAGCCTGGGGTGATTACCTGAGCGTACATCATCCCGGGCTGGGGGCATCCTAAGCTTGTATCCGACCACTCCACAGCTTCCACAGAACGCACGGTGATCTCGTCCTCGGCGACGTGGAGCCGCTCCGCCAGGTCCGCAACAGCCTGAGCCACCAGCCTGGATTCGGGGTTAGTTGCCCGAGAGTCGTCCGAACCTTCCTCCGGCCACACTTGTTCTCCCACCTTCTCCTCCCCGGCCTGGCATAGAATCAGCCGTTGGCCATCACTATGGAACACGTAGTCCTGATCCCCCGCGTGAAGCACGATCTCCAATCCGAGCACCATCGCTGGCTGTTGAGGACCGCTCCGCTCGACCCCCGTGCCGCATCCCAGATCTCCCAGAGGCATCTCGTCTTCCGATGCCGCCACGACCTCGATCTGGTCGATGGGAACGTGCAGTCTCTCAGCCAAAACGCTACGCGCCTGGGCTATCGCCGCATCGGTGGACAAGCGATGCACGCGGCGAGTCGGTGTGGGTTGGGAATGAGCGGAGGGCTGTGTGGTCAACGTGGGTGCCTCCCCGGGCGGCATAGGGGCACATGCTCCCATCAGCAAGCCCAAATACAAAAAGGCCGCCGTCCACACCAGTTTGCGAGCATTCATAGAATACCTCCTAGTCCAGGGACGAGCGGCCCACGCGAAAAGTTCCGGACGGCTGACCGCCCTATCCCAGGCTGTACAGGGCAGATATCAACACCTGTCGGACAACCTCAAGCACGATCAGGACAACGATGGGCGAGATGTCAATCATGCCGATCGAGGGGACAATGCGTCGGGCGGGTTCTAAGACGGGATCCGTGATAGAGCGCAGGATCTGGACGAGCGGGTTATCCGGGTCAATGTTCGGGAACCAAGTGAGCAGCACTCGGATGATGATCGCCCAACTCAGGACCTGGAATAATATATTAATGAATGTCGCCAGGAAGCTAATGGTCATTGCTCGCTCAGACCTCCTAGATACTTGGACTTCTGGTATGCCGACCAGATCGCCTTCGACAACACGGTGCGGATCCCCCCCTTCTCCAGTTGATATATAGCTTCTGCTGTGGTTCCACCAGGCGAGGTAACAGCATTGCGCAGCTCAGCCGGATGGCGCCCGGTCACACGGGCCAGCGCCACAGCCCCCTCTATAGTCTGCAACACCAGTCGGGTGGCTATGTCGCGGGAAAAGCCCATATGCACGCCGGCGTCGATCATGGCCTCCATGAATAGGAAGACATAGGCCGGGCCAGTGCCAGACAAGGCCGTCGCCATATCCAGATACACCTCGTCCTCCACCCAGATCTCGTCCCCCAATGCACCTAAAATGGTTTGAGCCTGTTTGCGTTGTACATCGCTCACATCTGGAGTCGTCGTCCAGACCGTGATTCCTTGTCCGATCTGTGCAGGCATATTCGGCATGGCGCGAGCGATAGCGGAGTGGATAAGCCCCTCCTCAAGGGATGCAACGCGGGTGCCTGCGATGATGGAGAGCACGAGGGCGTCGGGCGGAACCTTGCCACGCAGCACGGCCGCGACCTTTTTGTACACTTGTGGCTTGACGGCCAGTACGACGACGTCTGCCTGGGCTGCGGCGCTTACGTTATCATCCGTCACATGGATGCCGTATTGACTCGCCAAGTATTCACGTCGTGCCGGCCGCGGCTCGGAGGCTGTGATCCGCGAGGGTTCAATGAGCTCCCGGCTCAGCAATCCCTTGATCATCGCCTCCCCCATCGTACCTCCGCCGATGAAGGTAACGGCTGTATCGTCTAGCATCTTCGTACCTCCTCTTGTCACGCAGTATCAAGCGACTCACCCTTCCCGTCGAGCCCCGAAGATGGCCCGGCCAATGCGGACAATCGTTGCCCCTTCTTCCACGGCCACCTCAAAATCATCCGTCATCCCCATGCTGAGATGACTCCAGTCCAGCTCAGGGAAACGGAGCACCATCACATCTCGCAGCTCGCGGAGGGCGACGAACACCGGGCGGGCCTGCTCTGTATCCTCTACAATGGGAGCCATTGTCATCAACCCCCGTACCCGGATGCCGGAAAGGGAAGCGATCTCCTCCACCGCCGGGACCAGGTCTTCTGGCTTGAATCCGTACTTCGTAGGCTCGCCACTTACGTTGACTTCCAGCAGAACGTCCTGGACACGCCCCGCTTGCAAGGCCAGGCGGCTCAGCCGCCGCGCCAACTTGACGCGGTCGACCGAATGCACCATTACGTAATTCCCTTCAATCACGCTGGCAGCCTTGCGTGACTGCACATGGCCGATCATATGCCACGCCGGTTGGCCGGGTGTGGAAGATGCCTCCAACAACCGCCGGACCTCCGCGATCTTAGGGTT
>JAGHDS010000098.1 GCA_021159845.1 Anaerolineae bacterium | reverse complement strand
GTACGAGAGAGGGCCTCTAAAAGGGGCCGCCGAAGGGGCATAGCTGGCTCTGAGCCGGGGGGAGCCGGTGAAACTCTCAGGCAAAAGGATCGTACCGGGACAGCACTCTGGAGAGCCACCGTGGGGTACCCGCGGTGCACCGAAGGGGCAACCCGCCTGTGGCGGGCAATCTCTCAGGTATGTGACAGAGGGAAACGCCGGGATGATATATCTCGCGTTTCCCTTTTTGTTTTCCCCGAGCATCTGGTGGAAGGAGTGGCCGATGGGTCAGGAATTGATGCAGACGCGATTGCATGACTGGCATGTCCGGGCGGGTGCCCGCATGGTAGAGTTCGCTGGTTGGGAGATGCCCGTACAGTATCCTACCGGGCCCATCGAGGAGCACAAGCGGGTGCGTAGCGCGGCCGGCCTCTTCGACATCGACCATATGGCCCAGTTCCGGATCGGCGGCCCTGATGCGTTGGCTTTCCTGCAAAGGGTGCAAACCTGGGACGCGAGCCGGACGGATGTATACCAGGCTCATTATGGTCTACTGTGTTACGATGATGGCGGCATTGTGGATGACGTCTTCCTCTATCACCTCCCCGATCATTGGATCATGGCGGTCAACGCCGCAAATCGGGATAAGGACCGAAAATGGTTGGAGGCTCACGTCGGAGCCCTGGATGTCACCTTCCAGGATATATCCGACGAGACCTATCTGGTGGCTTTGCAGGGGCCAAAAGCTCAGGCGATTCTCCAGCGCGTGACGGATGTGGACCTGGAGGCTCTACCGTTTCACGGCGTGGCCGAGGGGACTGTGGCTGGCGTGCCCGCGGTCATTGGAGCTACGGGGTATACGGGGGAGTACGGTTACGAGCTGTTCTTCTCGGCCGACGAGGCATTACATGTATGGGAGGCCCTGCTGGAGGCGGGGGAGCCTGATGGCCTGATCCCCTGTGGCCTGGCAGCGCGGGACACCTTGCGGGCGGAGGCGTGTATGCCGCTGTACGGCCACGAAATCCACTCCGAGATCGACCCCATCAGCGCTGGGCTTAAATTTGCCGTGTGGTTTGGCAAAGGGGACTTTATCGGGCGCGACGCGCTGTTGAAGGTATATTTGGAGGGCCCCGAGTACCGGCTGGTGGCTTTTGAGATGGTGGATCGGGGTGTGCCCCGGCATGGATATGAAGTCCTGGCCGACGGTATGTCGGTTGGTGAGGTGACAACGGGGCTGTTCAGCCCGACTACTGGTCGCTATGTGGGCATGGCTTACGTGCCCGCGACCTACGCGGCTGTGGGTACGGACATCTCCATCGTCATCCGTGATCGGCCGCGCGCTGCCCGTATCGTGCGCAAACCATTCTATGTCCCTGCGTATCGGCGGGGATAGTGGGCAGGAGGATGAGGAAGGCCCTTTTCCTCTCCTCGATGCCCTGGTACCTCAGCGACTCAGCACATCGACATCTTAGAATGCAATGAGGAGGTCAGCATGAAGTACGAATTCGACCCCACAGTCCGGTATGCCAAGACACACGAGTGGGCTCGAGTGGAGGGAGACGAGGCGGTCGTGGGCATCAGTGACTACGCCCAGGATGCCTTGTCCGATGTGGTGTATGTGGAATTGCCCGAAGTGGGCAGCACAGTGCAACAGGGTGAACAGTGTGCCGTCGTTGAATCTGTTAAGGCGGCGGAGGATGTGTACGCTCCCGTGTCCGGCGAGGTGATCGCTGTCAATGAGGCGCTGGACGAGACGCCGGAGCTGGTGAATGAGGATCCCTATGGCAAGGCCTGGTTCTTCCGCGTCAAGCTGTCGGACCCCGGCGAGTTGGATAACCTGATGGACGTGGATGAGTACCGGGAGTATGTGGAGAGCGAGGCGGAGTAGCGTGGGACGGAAGGCGTAAAGCGGAGGAGTGAGCAGTAGATAGCGTGAACCCAAGGGAGGGTCGGCCTATGGATTACGTCCCGAATTCTGACGCGGATCGCGCGGCCATGCTGGAAGCGATCGGCGTGCAGAGTGTTGATGATCTGTTCCGCGACGTGCCCGCGGCGTATCGATATCCCCATCTGGACTTGCCAGCGCCGGCCTCGGAGATGGAGGTCCTGCGAGAGCTTCAGATGCTTAGTGAGGAGGATGTCGATCTGAATCACGCCGCGTGTTTCCTGGGCGCGGGCGCTTACTTTCACTTCATACCCAGTGTTGTGGACTTTGTGATCTCGCGATCGGAGTTCTATACGGCCTATACACCGTACCAGGCGGAGATCAGCCAGGGCACGTTGCAGGCCACATTTGAGTATCAGTCGATGATCTGCGCATTGACCGGTATGGAGGTTGCCAACGCCTCGCATTATGACGGTGCAACGTCGACGGCGGAGGCGGTTATCATGGCGCTGAATGTGCATCGCCGCCGACGTCACAAGGTGGTGATGTCCCCGACTGTGCATCCCCAGTACCGCGATGTCGTCCGCACGTACACGCAGGGTATGGAGCTGGCTGTCGTAGGGGATGATCGGCTGGATCATGACGTGGATGAGCTGGCGATGCTATGCGATGAGGATACGGCCTGCGTCGTCGTTCAGTCGCCCGATTTCCTCGGCCGCGTGATCGCTCCTGACCGGATGCGATCGTTGGCAGACAGCGTCCACCGACATGGGGCTTTACTGGTCGTTGTTGCCAATCCGATCGCCCTGGGGATGCTCAAGCCACCCGGCGAATGCGGCGCCGATATCGTCGTAGGGGAGGGACAGGCGTTGGGGAATGCGCTGAGCTTCGGCGGCCCGTACTTAGGGTTCTTCGCCTGCCGACAGGAGCATGTGCGCCGCGCTAGTGGCCGCATCGTCGGCGAGACCGTGGATGTCGAGGGACGCCGGGGGTACGTGTTGACGCTGAGCGCGCGAGAGCAACATATCCGGCGCGAAAGGGCCACATCTAACATCTGCACAAACCAGGCGTTGAACGCATTGGCCGCGGCCGTGTATATGTCGGCGATGGGACGCCGGGGTTTGCGGCGGGTGGCCGAGCTCTGTTACCACAAGGCGCATTACGCGGCGGCGGAGATCGATAAACTTCCAGGGTACTCGGTCTGGTCGGATGACTTCTTCCATGAGTTCGTCGTGCGCTGTCCCAGGCCGGTCGATGAGATCAACCGCTATTTGCTGAACGAATGGGGGATCATCGGTGGATACGATCTGGGCCGTGACTACCCGGAGCTGGCCAGGCACATGCTGTTATGCGTGACGGAGACGAACTCGCGGGATGACATCGAGGATCTGGTGGAGGCGTTGCGGGAACTGGGCGAGGAGGGTGTGTCATGACGGAACCGTTGATCTTCGAGATCTCTTCTCCCGGCCGGGTGGGCGCATCCTTGCCCGATCTGGATGTCCCGGAGGCTGAGATCCCTGCCGAGTGGGTGCGGGATGATCTCCCCTTGCCCGAGGTGGCCGAGGTAGACGTGGCCCGCCATTACGTCCGGCTCTCGCAGATGAACTACGCTGTGGACGTCGGCTTCTATCCGCTGGGCTCTTGCACGATGAAGTACAACCCCAAGATCAACGAGGTGGCGACCCGGCTGCCCGGCTTCGCTATGGTGCATCCGTTGCAGGATCCGGACACCGTGCAGGGAGCTATGGCGTTGATGTATGAGTTGCAGCGTTATCTGGCCGAGATCGCCGGATTTGCGGCGGTGTCGTTGCAGCCAGCCGCAGGTGCACATGGTGAGCTCACTGGTGTGCTCATCATGCGCAAGTATCAGCAAGAGCGTGGAGAGGCACAGCGGACCAAGATCCTGGTCCCGGATTCAGCGCACGGCACGAACCCGGCATCAACGGCCATGTCCGGGCTGCAGGTGGTTGAGATCCCATCGGATGAGCGGGGCAACGTGGATCTGGAGGCTTTGAAGGCGTATCTGGATGATACGGTTGTCGGCCTCATGTTGACGAACCCCAATACGTTGGGCCTGTTCGACGAGCATTTGCTGGAGGTGACCCGGCTGGTGCACGAGGCTGGCGGCCTGGTATATGCCGACGGTGCCAATTTCAACGCTATCCTGGGCATCTGTAAACCGGGTGAGATGGGGTTCGATGTCATGCACTATAACCTGCATAAGACGTTTTCCACTCCGCACGGCGGCGGTGGACCGGGCTCGGGCCCTGTGGGTGTGCGTGAGGACCTGGCCGCGTATTTGCCTGGGCCGATCGTCGACCGGGTGGTGGGGGAGGATGGCCCCGGGTATGTGTGGAAGATGCCTGAGCACAGCATCGGCCGGGTGAAAAGCTTCTGGGGCAATTTCGGCGTGATGGTGCGGGCGTATACCTATATTCGCATGTTGGGCGCCGAGGGGCTACGCGCCACGGCGGAGAACGCCGTGATCAACGCCAATTATCTGCAGGCTCGTCTGAAGGGGACCTATCCGGTGCCTTACGGCGATCGCACCTGCATGCACGAGTTCGTGGCTCAGGGAGAGATTGAGGGAGCGCCGGACGTGCGGGCGCTGGATATCTGCAAGCGGCTGATGGACTACGGCTTCCATCCACCGACGATGTACTTCCCGCTCATTGTGCACGAGGCGCTCATGATCGAGCCGACGGAGACGGAGAGCCGGGATACGTTGGACGCGTTTGCGGATGCGATGCTTAAGATCGCTGAGGAAGCGCGTACGAACCCGGAGCTGCTGCATGAAGCACCACACAGCACGCCGGTGCGTCGGCTGGACGAGGTGCGCGCGGCCCGGCATCCCGTGTTGCGGTATCGATCGCGGGCATGAGTGCGCTTTATTGGTGTCGAGAGTCCTCTGATGCAACGCGCCTCCCAGGTGTGTTGCATCAGGGGGCCACATAGGGCAATTGCTTCACGACCTTTACCTGTCCCAACACGATCCCTTTATCACTCAGGTTGACCTTCAGCCGCTTCATCGTCCTTGGATCATAGACCCCAACTTCTACCAAATAGATACCAGTCGGAGCATTGGTGGGAAGCGTTAGCCGATATGTGTCCTCAATACGTTGTCCACGCCGCCATGTTGACGTCGGCGCGGCACCTTGTTGCGGCACACTATCCATCTGTGCCCACACAGCGCTCGGCGGTAGCACCAGATGCGTGAACACCACATAATTCGCCCGTGGCTCTCTTAACGCTTTCCACCACAACCTGACTGTTAGTGTCCCTCCTGGTTGCATTACCCGCCGATCCAGCTCAAACCCAACTAGTGCGATCTGATCATCAAAATTGATGAACACGGGATTGGGCACTCCATTCTCCCTTGTCCGGGGAAGCAATGTAACGTACCCCAACGTATAATGATCTCCGTGTGCGGTATACAATCGGGCATCCGTGGCAAACTCGTAAAGCCCTACATCCACGCGCAGTCGTACTGGTGCAGGAGCAGTCTCCGGGATCCGGATGATATGACGATCCGGGATGATGCGATTGAGTGGCCATTCCGTCGTGGGCAGAGCGCCATTGGCCGGGTAGGTATCGTGTTGCGCTTGCAGTATCCCGGTTTCGTCCGTGAGATGGACAAAGACGCTGTAATCCTGTTCCGGTGTTCTTAGTGCCTGCCAGTAAAGTGTAACGGGGAGCGTGTCTCCTGGCTTCAAGCTAACCGCTTCCAGCTCGTAGCCGACCAACGCGATTTGCCCATCGAACGCGACAAGGATTGGATTCGGGGCGTCGGTGTCCGCGGGAAGTAGGGGCGGCGGTGCATATGCTGGCGCGATCCATCGCCACGGCGCCAGCGCAGCCAGGCCGAACAGGCCGATCACCAGCATTGTCGCCCCGGTGGCGTGCCACCGCCTGGGCAGCCAGGCATGAAGCCCGACGCTCAGCAGCACTGCCGCGCTCGTGATCGCCGGAAACAACAGTCGGCCCTGCGGATAGCGCATACGCGCCCAGTACAGTAATCCAACAACGGCCAAGGCTATCCAGGTGGTGAGCAGGATGAGCGGGTGGAGCGGCAACTGCGTCGTCTGGCCAACAGAATGGCGGATGAGCACCCGCAACGTGATAGCGGCCAAACCGACGAGGCCAAACAAGCTGAGTGTGGTGTATACATAGTAAAGCCACGGATCGGCTATGACGTTAAACCACCCAAACACAGCCCAATATGAGCGCCAGACCCCGGGTAGGCGTGCCAGTATTTCATGCCATGTTGGTGGCTCCGGTCGGCGGGGCAACACAGCGAACATAGCTCGCAATCCCAATGGATCACCATACAACAACCAGTTACGCGCATACCACCAGCCGCCGACCGCCAAGGCTGCGCTCCCCATGATGATTCCCCAGCGTAGCAGGTCACGCGAGGAGTGCCGTCGCCAGGCCAGGTAAACGAGAACACATCCAGCCGGAACGATGAGCAGTAACCCGCTCAGTTTGCTAAGCGCCGCCGCACCGATCAGCCCACCGAGGAGCATAAGCTGTTGCTCTTTGATGGATTCCTCAGCCACCGCACGTGTGAGTAGCCATATTACCATTGCACTGCACATGACAACCAGGTTATCGTTGTTCACAGCTGCACTGAGGAAGAGGAACTGTGGGTTGAATGCCACCAACGCAGCCGCGGTCGCTGCGATGGTCTGTTGGCCAGGGAAGGCAGCCTGAGCGGTGCCATAGGCGCATAGCACCGTAGCAGCCCCCATCAACAGCGAGAGGAGCCGGATCATGTGAGCAGCCAGGGTCACGCCGTGCCAGGGCCATGTATCCGCATGGCCATGTACGATCACGTTCCTATTCCCAACCACATCGG
>JAGHDS010000182.1 GCA_021159845.1 Anaerolineae bacterium | reverse complement strand
TCACGACCGGGGATGATGGGCTTTTCCGGCTGGTAACCGAGCTGCCGACGGAGGTGGCGGAAGCCGTTCGCTCTGGCCGCCAACCCGTTGCCGTTGAAGTCCAGGCTCGCTCCTTCCGGAAGGAGCGGGTGGGGATCTCCGTACGTCAGATCATCTCTGGTGACCATCGGCTGTACGCGGACTTAGGGGAAGTCAAACTACATCGCGTTCTCTATGCCGCCTTCTTTGTTACACTCATCATCTTTCTGCTTTCATTTATCGCTATTTCCTTCCGTTTGCTGCATGAGACGGTAGCAGCTATGGGAGGGGCCACGCTATTACTCGCCGTATCCTACTTACTCGGTTCTCATTGGCCCAGTTTCTACATCCTCAGCTTCGACGAAGCCATGCATCATATCGACTTTGATGTGATCTTCTTGATCCTGGGGTTGATGATCTTTGTAGCCATTACGGGGAGCACGGGGGTATTTCAATGGATGGCGTACTCAGCCTACCGGGCTAGCCGTGGAAACGCGTGGACGCTGGCCGTCATTCTAATCCTCATTACAGCCTCGGCGTCCGCCTTCTTGAACAATGTTACGATCATGCTGCTGATCGCCCCCGTCACCGTGGAGATCGCTTTGATGATGGGGGTGAACCCACTTGCCTTCTTGATCCCGGAAACGTTGGCGTCCAACATTGGAGGGACAGCGACGCTGATCGGCGACCCGCCTAATACACTGATCGGCTCTTATGCTCACCTCACGTTTGCCTCTTTCCTGACCAATCTGGCTCCCATCGTTGTTTTGCTCATAGCTGTGTTCATTGGCATCACATGGTTGCTATACCGAGAAGAATATGCCAGAGCGCAGCGCACACACCCTGAGGAGTTGGAGGCACATGTATGGAAAGGGAGTCGCATCAGCGATCCTGGACTACTACGCAAGTCGATCGTTATGGCCGCGGTCACGCTTGTCCTCTTCTTCTTGGGCGATGCGTTAGAGATGCCTCCAGCTGTCGCCGCCCTTATCGGCTCCGTCGGTTTAATGCTCTGGGCACGCCCTAGCATTCATGATATGATCCAGGAAGTGGACTGGACGACTTTGCTGTTCTTTATGTCCCTGTTCATCCTTGTAGGGGCACTGGAGGATGTAGGTGCTATTCAGATCATAGCCGAGTTCATCGGTAGGGTAGCGGGAGATAACCTGTCGTTAGCGGTGATTTTGATCCTCTGGTTGCCCGCGCTGGGTTCTGCTGTGACGGAGAATATCCCATTCGCTGCCGCTATGCTGCCTGTAGCGGGATATCTGACTCAGACGATTCCTGGGGCCAGCAACCATGTGTTATATTGGGCTTTGGCGTTAGGCACGGATCTCGGGGGAAATGCTACGACGATTGGTGCCGCGGCGAATATCGTCACAGCAGGGATTGCCGAGAGGGCTGGCTATACGCTGTCGTTTAAGCGGTTCGCCAGAGTTGGTGTGCCGGTTACCTTAGTGATGTTGACCATCTCGACGCTCTACTTATTGCTCCGCTACTAGGCGTCGAGTTTACTCAGAGATTTTGGGTGGATGCTCATTGAGAGGGATGTCCAACCTGGAATCAACAGCCCCGCCGGTAGCAGCCGGCATGAGAGCAGGCACGTCGAGGATGCCTCTGACGTGCGCAATTCCCGTGTGAGGAGGGCGAGATGGTTGATCGCAGCGATGGCCCTGAGGCGGATGCCGCGTTACCTGCCGACAGTACCGTTGAGGGGAAGCGTCCCGTGATCGTCTGCGCGACCCGCGGTGGCGAGGCCAGTTACCCAGCTCAAGATCGGGCGATCCAACTAGCGAAGGAGCGCAATGCGCGGCTGATTTTCCTGTACATTGTAGATTTGAACTTCGTCGGAGACACGGCCGCCCCTATCGTCGTGGATGTAGGACGCGAGGTCAGGAGCATGGGGGATTTTCTTCTGTTAATGGCCAAGGAGCGTGCACAAGAGCAAGGCGTAGAGGCTGAGGTCGTCGTCCGGGAGGGCTCGGTGCGGGAGGAGATACCTAAGTTCCTGCGCGAGGTCGGTGCGAGCTTGTTGGTACTCGGCCGGCCACAATCCGGCGCGGCCAAACAGGTCTTCGATCAAGAGGGCGTCACGCCGTTTGCAAGAGCGGTAGAAGAGGAGACCGGGGTCCCTGTGATCGTGGTATGAAGGTACACGACGGGATGACAGCTTGTAGCGGATAGCCTGTTGGAATCGGCTTCTTTAAGCAAATGGACGTGCCTATCCGAACGTCCGGGGCTGTGGCGTTGCCAGGGAAATCCTCGAATGTCGTGAACGTGGGCCAGTAGTCATGGGCCCGGAAGTTGGTGATCTCGTCCTCTGCCTATCCGATGGATTGGGTTGTGAATGCTCCCACCGATCTGGGGTATACTATCGCCCCACGACTTTTCCAAACCTCTGAGGTGCTGTGACGACATCAAGAATGCGGAAGGGCCGGATCACTCACAAGGTGGCGTCTCCAACGATAACGGGACGGCGGATGCGCGATGCGCTGTGGCATATCTATGATCGTCCCCAGCCGGCTGTGCCCTGGAGAGATGGCGGTAACTTGCCCTGGGATGATCCCGCCTTCTCCGAGCGTATGCTTCAGGAGCACCTGGACCAATCCCACGGAGCGGCCAGTCGACAGGAGATTGAGATCGATCGCTTGATCGACGTGATGTGGGAATGGCTAGCGCTTCATCCAGGCGCTCGTGTCTTAGATGTAACGTGCGGCCCCGGCTTGTACGCTGTCCGCCTGGCGAAGCGCGGATGTCACGTTCACGGGATCGACTTCAGCCCGGCATCCATCCGTTACGCTCGCCAGCTCGCCGAGCGCTGGGGGGTGGCCGACCGTTGCAACTTCACCCAAGCCGATGTGCGCGATGCACTCCCGAACGAGGCGGGAGCGGGCTACGATGCCGCAATATTTCTATATGGGCAGCTTGCCGTATTCAAGCGCGAGGAAGCGGCCAGCCTCATGCACGGATGTGCGCAGGCGTTGCGCCCTGGAGGACGGTTGCTCATTGAGTTGCTGGACTTCGAGAGGCTGGACCGCCGCCCACACAGCTCGTGGTGGTACACCGACCGTGGGGGATTGTGGGGGGATTTCCCATTCTTGCATC
>JAGHDS010000024.1 GCA_021159845.1 Anaerolineae bacterium | reverse complement strand
GGCCTGATTTCGGCTTGTGGTGGCGGCGCGGCTAGTTTCCCTTACCCTAACGGTGAGCAGCCTGAGACTGGTGCTTTTGTGCCTGATATTCTTCCATGCTATACTTGGCGTTGTTACGCTGTGTAGACCCCTTGATGATCAGGAGGAAGCGTGCTGCGCCGGTTTCTGACCTCTCGGCAGGACGAGTGGCTCCGGGAGGAGCGTGAGGCGTTAACGCGATTGGAGGGCGTGCTCCATCGGCTGGATGCCGACCCTGCCGACGTGGATACGTTGCGTCGGGCCCGGCGACAGCTCGATGAGCTCTTTCTCCTCGTCGTCGTGGGCGAATTCAACTCCGGCAAGTCGGCTTTCATTAACGCTTTACTCGGTGAGCCCTTCCTGCCGGAGGGGGTGACCCTCACCACAGCGCAAATCCACATGCTTCGTTACGGCCATAATGATCGTCATATCGATCCCAGCGGCGTTGTGATCCTCGCCTATCCGGCGGAATGGTTGCGGGACATCAGCATCGTCGATACGCCGGGCACGAACGCCGTCATCCAACAGCATCAGCAGGTCACGGAGGCATTCATCCCTCGCAGTGATCTCGTCCTCTTCGTCACCTCGGCCGATCGCCCCTTCTCCGAATCCGAACGGGCTTTCCTGGAACTGATCCAGGCCTGGGGGAAAAAGGTCGTGGTTGTCATCAATAAGATCGACCTGTTGGAGACTCCCGAGGAGGTAGATCAGGTCGTAACGTTTGTTCAAGAGGGTGCTCAGAGATTGTTAGGGATTCGCCCGGAGATATTCCCTGTGTCCGCTCGCCTGGCCCTGCGCTCGAAAATGGCTCCAGAGGGCGCGGAGCGAGATGCGTTGTGGGAACGATCTCGTTTTGCCCCACTGGAGACGTACATTCTGCGTACCCTCGACGAGACCGAGCGGATCCGGCTGAAGTTGCTCAGCCCTTTGGGCGTCGCTCAGCGCCTGGCGGGACGGTATATGGAGGTCGTGCGAGGGCGCCGATCGCTCTTGGCCGAGGACGTCGCGACGCTGGAAGCCGTCGAGTCCCAGCTTGCCGTATACGAGGCCGATATGCGGCGTGACTTCCGATACCACTTGAGTCGCATCGACAACACGCTGAATGAGATGACGATACGAGGGCTGGATTTCTTCGATGAGACGGTGCGGCTGGGGCGTCTCCTGGATCTGCTGAACCCGGAACGTCTGCGTGGGGAGTTCAACCGCGTTGTGGTCGCCGACACGGTGGCTCGTGTAGAAGCCTACGTTGGTGAGATGATCGACTGGCTCGTGGATCAGGACTTCCGCCAGTGGCAGGCGGTGATGGAGTACGTGAACCGTCGGGCGGCCGAGCACGAGGATCGCATCATCGGCCGCGTCGGTGGGGACTTCGAGCTGAACCGTCGTAAGCTGCTCGACTCGGTTGGCCGGGCGGCGCAACAGGTTGTGCGTAGTTACGATCACGACCGGCAAGCGCGCGAGATCGCCTCATCGGTGCAGACGGCGGTGGCCCAGACGGCGTTGGTGGAGGTCGGCGCCGTGGGATTGGGAGCGTTGCTAGTCAAGCTCTTGGCGACGACGCTGGCTGACGTGACCGGGTTGCTGGCGGCCAGCGTCGTCGCTGCATTTGGGTTCTACGTGCTCCCCGCGCGGCGGCGCAAGGCGAAAAACGAGCTGCGCGCTCGCGTGGACGCGCTGCGTAGCCAGCTCTCTGATGTCCTCACCCGTCAGTTCGAGGAGGAGCTGACGCGTTCGCTGGCGCGGATTCGGGATGCACTGGCTCCTTATGCTCGTTTCGTGCGCGGTGAACAGGAGAAACTGGAGCAGGCGGAACGGGAATTGAGCGAGATTCAGGCAGAGTTGCGGCGCTTACGATTGGAGATAGGAGAGGGGCAATGAGGCGACGTCGGATTGGTTACCACCTGCATTCGGGCATTCCGGCGTTGGCCGATCTGGGGGCCGAGGAAATCGGGGAGCGCTTGAAGGCGGCGGGGTGCACCGGCGTATTCGTGCATAGCCCGGACCCCAGGCTGGTCGATGTACTGCATGTGGCTGGCATTGAGGTGTACGTCTCCCTCGGTGTGTTTTCCGGGAGCGGCCTGTGGGATCGGTTTCCTGGCTCCCGTCCTATCACGACCGATGGGACGCCCGCCCCGCGCGAGGAGTGGTACGAGCCCCTCATCCCCACCTTGCCCGAGCTGCGGGCGCATCGGCTGGACGAACTGGAATCCCTGGCCCAGATGGCTCGGGTGGATGGCCTATGGCTCGATGCCATTCGCTGGCCGGCGCGCTGGGAGTGTCCCCGGCCTCACCTCTATCACAGCTCGTTCGATCCCGTCACATTGCGCCAATTCGAGGCTGATGCAGGTATTGTGCTCCCGGTGGATCCCGGTGCCCCGGCGGAAGCGGCGCGGTGGATTCTGGACAATGTCGCCGATGCCTGGTTCGACTGGCGATGTCAGCAGATCGTCTCCTTCGTGGCTGAGGCGCGCGCCCGGCTGCGGAAGCATCTCCCGGATGCCATTCTGGGGGCCTTTACCGTGCCGTGGACGGATGAGGACTTCGACCAAGCGTTCCTGCGCATCGTCGGGCAGGATCCGGCGCGGATGGCACCGTATGTCGATGTCTTCTCGCCGATGGTGTATCATCGCATGTGTGGCCGGGATGTAGAATGGGTGGGACGTGTATCGCGTTGGGTTCGCGAGCGATCGGGGCGTACCGTGTGGCCGATCATTGAGGCTGTGGACTCTCCTGATGCCTACCCGACCCCGGAGTTCGCTGCCGCGTGCGAGGAGGCAGCCCGGGCCTCCGACGGAACGGTGATGGTGTTCACCCTGGAAGGACTGCTTGCTGTTCCGGAGCGGGTGGACGCCTGGCTCTCGGAGTGAGCCGTTGGGAAAGGAGATTCACGCGTGAGCAGGCTGAATGTCGCTCTGTTGCAGATGGTGCCGTTTGGTATCGACCAGGAGGCGAACCGGGCGAAGGGGATGGCCTTTTGTCGCCAGGCAAGGGGGATGGGAGCCGATATCGCTTTGTTCCCGGAGATGTGGAACGTCGGTTATTCCCTGTTGGAGATATCGCGGATGGGGGAGCGGGAGGGATGGCACACTCAGGCCGTCTGTCGGGATGGCGCGTTCGTAACCGGTTTCCGAGAGCTGGCGCGTGAGTTGGACATGGCCATCGCGATCACATACTTAGAGCGGTGGGATGGCCCGCCGCGTAACACCGTCTCGTTGATCGACCGGCACGGTGAGATCGTGTTGACCTATGCCAAGGTTCACACGTGTGACTTCAACCTGGAGGCCGCGCTGACGCCCGGCGATGACTTCTACGTGGGCGTGTTGGATACAGCGAGAGGGCATGTCAAAGTCGGTGCCATGATCTGCTATGATCGCGAGTTCCCGGAGAGTGCCAGGATATTGATGCTGAAGGGGGCGGAGATCATTTTGACACCCAATGCCTGTGGCATAGAGCGGAATCGGATCGCTCAGCTCAGGACGCGGGCGTACGAGAACATGGTCGGCGTCGCGATGGCCAACTACGCCGCGCCGAAATGCAATGGGCACTCCATTGCTTTTGACGGGATGGCGTTTGGTGAGGATGGTGCTTCACGCGATATGCTGCTCGTCGAGGCCGGTGAGGCCGAGGGTATCTATATGGCGAGCTTCGACCTGGATGGCCTCCGGGCCTACCGGAGCCGGGAGATCTGGGGGAATGCATTCCGGCGTCCTCGGTGTTACACTGAGCTGACATCCTCCAGGGTCGAACCACCCTTCATCCGGGCCGAGGCCAGACGATAGGCGTGAGCTGTTTTGTCCCTGTCCTGTACCTTAATCCTGCATCTTGCATCGTGTATCCTGTATCCTGTATCCTGTATCCTGCATCCTGTATCTTGTATCCTGAATCGTATGGGGGCGTATGAACTGGGGCTCTTTCCTCTCAACTTTTGGGCTGGTTTTCGTAGCGGAGTTAGGCGATAAGACGCAGCTTGCTGTCATCACGCAGACTTGTCGGTATCGGCGTCCATTTCCCGTGTTCGTGGGGGGTGCTTCGTCCTTAGTGCTCGTGACTGCCTTGGGCGTGGTGGGGGGCCAGGTGTTGAGGACCTTTGTCCCTCAGGATGTGATTCGGATTGTGGCGGCGCTGGCCTTCGTGGTCATGGGGGTGTTAATCTGGCGGGAGGCTACTCGCACAGGTGTTAAAGTCGCTAATGGGGAGGAACTTGGGTGTGAGGTATCCTCCCTGGCTAGCCAGGACGGCCTCTGGGATTGGCGGGCTTTTAGCAGTACAGCGACCTTGCTTTTTTTCGCCGAGTTGGGCGACAAGACGCAGCTTGCCGTTATGGGGTTGGCTTGTAGGCGATTAGCGCCCTGGGTGATATTTGCTGGCGGGGCGCTGGCGCTGGTCCTTGTCACGGCTATAGGCGTGGTCGGGGGGTATCATCTACGCCGGTGGCTTCCAGAGCGGTTGTTGTTGAAGGCTTCATCCGTGCTCTTCCTGGTGATGGGAGGGCTGATGGGGGCTGGCGTTTTTTGAATGATGATGTCCGCCTGAGCCCGACTTGGCCTATCGGATCCATTACTCCCGGGTTGCTTAAGGACGCTTACTCTCTCCCCCACTTTTCGACAGCCTTAGCGATTAGGAGGTAGAGATGAAACGGGGAATCTTGTCGACGTTGTTCGCCCTGTTCGTGGTTAGTTCCTTGTTGATCACGAGCTGTGCTCCGGGGGCATCCCAGCCGACGCCGGTCATCATCGTGGTCACCCCCACTCCGGCTCCGACGAGGGCCCAGGTTGCGGCGGCTCCGGCCGAGGAACAGGCAGTGACCGTAGTACCCACTCCTACGTTGGCTGGTCAGAACGCTCCCCCGCCGCCTGCGACGGCAACGTCCGCTCCTTCTCCCGCGCCTTCGCCTACGCCTGCGGTTGGTGGTGAGCGCACCGTGCATGTTACCGCGCTGGCTTATCGCAAGACATCGGAGGGGAGGGCAGCCGGGTCCGCACATACGATCACTGTGCGTATCCGTCGCAAGCAGGACCCTGGGTTACGTGTTGGGATCTTTAACTCGGAGGTTGAGGGTACGGGGCCTATGTGGCGTGCGTCTGCCTGGTCGGCTGTGACCCTATCCTCCTTGCTTTTGGGAGTAAATCCTGAGCATTTCGAGTTCTCCTATGATGCCGGTGGCGGCCGGATCGATGGGCCCAGTGCTGGGGGGCTGACAACTGTGGCGACGCTGGCGGCGCTGTTGGGGGATTCGGTGCGTGATGACGCGGCCATGACCGGCACGATCAATCCGGATGGCACTATCGGTCCGGTGGGCGGGATCCCGCATAAGCTCGAAGGTGCTGCTAAGGCGGGGAAGAAGTTGGTATTGATCCCCTCTGGCCAGCGCTATGATTATGATGAGAACCTGAAGCGACAGGTGGACTTGGTCGAGGTAGGGAAGAAGTTGGGCATCGAGGTGCGGCAGGTCAAGGACATCTTCGAGGCCTACGAGATCCTGACGGGCAAACCGCTGCCTCGACCGGCGCTGGGTGGAACGGTGGAGATGCCTCCTCGCGCTTTTGATAAACTGCGCGCCTCGACGATCGCCTGGTTGGCTCGTTATAACGAGGCTCGGAACCGGTTCAACAGCTTGAGCGATGAGGCCAAGCAAGATCGCGAGCCCACGTATGGGGATCAGCAGGCGAAGCTGGCGGAGCAGGCCTTGCAGCAAGGGATGGCCGCGGTGGCCCAGCAGCGTGCGTGGGAGGCCGCGTGGGACGCGGAGGCCAGCTTACAGGCGGCCACGTTGGATGAGGTGTACGCCCAGAAGGGTTTCGACGGCCTGATCGATCAACTCAAGGCCGTCGCCAGCAGCCGACAGGATTTCATGGCCGTCCTTCAGTCGCTGAAGGCCGAGCGGCCTCGCAGTGCTTGTGAGACCATCGCCTTGATGGATGCCTGGTCCAACCTTGCCATCGCCTTTGGGTACAACGCTCAGGCCGATGATTTAGTCAACCGCGCCGTCCAGCTTCGGCAGAAGCAGGATCAGAACGTGACGGAGGATCAACTCCTGGATCTGCTCTACGAGGCGTCGGATGACTACGTGTCGGCGAAGATCTACCTGGATACAGCTCGAGATTCGTTGGATTGGGGCATGGGGTTCGGCGACGCGCCAGCGCCAGATGATCACCGGGTACAGGTGATGGCGGAACTGTTGCGCTGGGCCGCCGATGCTAATAGAGCGCTGTTCGATAGCATTGTGCTGGGGCCGCAGGCCAAGAGAGCTGGGGTCTCCCTGGAGGCGGAGCAGTCGTGGTTTATGAATGTGGATGAGTCCTATGGGACGGCCTTGTTGTCGCGGTTCGGCATTGACGCTCTGAGTGATGAGGTTTGGGAGGAGCCCGCGCGCTCGATGATGACGCTGGGGGCCAGCCTGACGTCCTGGGCGGATATGGCTATGCTGATCGCCAAGTACTACAGCCTGGGCGCGCAGGTAGATAAAGAGGGCAATGTGTTGCGGATCACTGGCGAGCGGGCGCTGGTAGACATGCTGGACCTGTCCGAGGAGCGCTCAGCCGAGCTCATCCGCCTGGCGGGCAAAGAGGATCCTGTACCGCCCATGTACTACAGTGAGGTCGCTCGCATCTGGCGGCAGGGCGATCCCGAGGACCAGCTTTTAGCGCTGGATTACCAATGGCAGGCCGCCGTGGAGGCCTCGATGCTGGCTTACTTCACCGGCTATTATGGCCAGGCTGTGAAGGACTCGCTGGAGCGTAGCGGACGCCCGGTGGAGCTGCTGCAGCTTTGGGACCTGCCGGCCAAGTGACGGAGGTTGCTCCGAGCCCCCGACGCCCCGGCAGCGTTGGGGGCTTTTGTTATGTCGGATGCTTAGTGAGGCTATGGG
>JAGHDS010000516.1 GCA_021159845.1 Anaerolineae bacterium | reverse complement strand
GGCCAGCGTCGGCCCCATCTTACCGCCCACGCCCAGGATCATGATGTCCCCATCCAGTCTCCACAGGGCCTCAACGACCTCCGGCGTGGGACGCGAGAGGAATTCCTCCAAAGCCTCCACGGATTCAAAGCACGAGGGCATAGGGTTCAACGAGACAGGCGTCATTCTCCCTCCCCGGCTGTGGTCCAGACGCCAATTCCACCGCCGACTCATCCGCGAGACGCGTGCTGGCGGTGGGGGCGCAAAGCCTTGCACCCTGGTATCACTTACTTGTGGTATCTTGCCGGCTTAGCCCTCACCCCTTCCCACCCGACTAGCGTCGGGCGTCCCCTCCCCTCTCCCGGACTTAGGAGAGGGGAGGGGACCAAAGGGGTGAGATGAGGGCCCTAAAAAGAATCGTCAGTCCCTTTGTGATGAGGAAATCTACCGCACCTCATCGAGCGTTACATCCCGCCCTTCCTGCTCGCTGACGAGCGCGGCCTGCATGAACGCCATCATCTCCAACGTCTCCTCGGGGGCGACCGGCGCCGATGCACCCCGGAAGAAGGGGATGATCTGCTTCAGCAATTGGCTGTACAGGGGGATCTCCCGGGAGTAGGTGGCCTGGGCGACCTTGTGCTCGCCGAAGACGGTGGCTCCGTAATCCAACGCCCCGCGCCGAATTCCTCGCATCGTGCCGATACGGCCATCCAGCCACATCCCGACGACGAGGTGATAGCCGTCCGTCACTGTGCATGTGACCTTCTCGCAGCCAGTGCCCATGAAGGTGTAGAGGATCTCCACGCCGTGGATGCCGTACCAGAAGAGCCCCGGATTGGTCGGATCCAAGTGTGCCGGGCTGAAGGCGTCGCAGGCGTAGACCTCTCCCAACTCCGGGTCCTCCTTGACTTTGACGATGTTAGCATCGAAGCGTAATGAGGATGCGGAGAATACAGGGCAGCCGCGCTCCTGAGCCAGGCGATAGATCTCGGCCGCGTCGGCGTAGTTCGCCGCTAACGGCTTATCGATGAAGAGCGGCTTGCGGGCCTCGATCACCGGTCGAGCCTCCGCCAGGTGCCTGCGCCCGTCCACGCTCTCCAGCAGGACGGCGTCCACTTGCCCCAACAGCTCCTTGATGGAGGAGACCAAGCGCACGCCCCACTTCTCCGTTACCTCCCGCTTGAACCCCTCCACGCGGGAGTAGCTGGCCTCCAGGTCAGGGCTATAGGACGGGTAACCGGCCACGACTTTACCTCCAGGCACATGGAAAGGGTCCTCTGGATCGTTAAGCAGCCGGGTGAAGGCTGGAACATGAGAAGTATCAAATCCGATCACGCCGATGCGCAGCTCGTCTGACATGTTTTTCCCCCTTGCATACACATGTTGAGATGGGATATAGCTTCCGATTCCGATGCTGTGCCCAGACACATTTACTTGCACAGCATGGGGAATTGGAAGGTATCACGGCCATATGATGCCGAATCGGACGTCGTATGTCAAGCAGCATTCACCTCAGAACGTGAAACCTGGCTGACAGGCCGACACCTGTAAGCGTTCACGAGGCATTACTGCAGCAACTCGTCCAGTGCTTTGTTGACGTTTTGGAGGCCAGTCTCGATCTCTTGAGGAGTAGCTCCGAACCCCAGACGGAAATGCCGGTTATCCATCTCAAAGCAACGACCGGGGACAGCGAAGGTCTTATATTTCTCGACCAACAGTCGATAGAAGTGCTCCGGATCCACTGACACTCCCTCCTTGAACCGGGGGAAGCTCACCACGCCCGCCTCCGGATACACCCACTCGAAATGCTCCTGCCGCTCCATCCACTCGGACACGATCCGCTTATTTCTCTTAATGTGGGCCTGGGCCTGTCTCAGGAACTCGTCTTTGCGCTCCAGCATATGGATGGCAAGTACCTCTCCCAACGCGTTGTTGCAGATCGTCACCTGCTCCCGGATGGCGAGGATGGCGTCGATGATCTCCTTACTCCTCGTGGCCGCCCATCCGATCCGAATGCCGGGCAAGCCATAAGACTTCGACATGGTCGAGATGCTGATCACCCGATCACTGAGCGTGGCGGCAGGCGGCAATGTATGATTGAAGTCCATCTCCCGATACGTCTCATCGAAGAGCAGGTAGATTCCCTTCTCTTCCACGAACTCGACCAGGCGATGTAAGTCCTCCTCGGCCATCATGGAACCTGTGGGGTTGTTTGGGTGGGTGAAGCTGATCAACTTGGTCTTGGGCGTCACCATCCGCTCCAACCTGTCCAGGTCCGGCCGGAACTGGTCCTCAAACCGTAGGGTAAGCAGGCTCACATCGCATCCCAGGGAGCGTGGGACATCGTACAGGGACGGATAATTCGGATGTTCCACGATCACATGATCGCCGGGGTTGACGATGGCTGCCACGACGGCGAAGTTCGCCTCAGCCGCCCCAGAAGTGACGGCGATATCCTCCGGCTTCAGGCCTGGATATTCCTCGGCGATCAACGCCCGCAGCCGGGGTTGGCCTAGATGATAGCCATAACGCAATTGTACAGGCTGTAAGTCGATATTCAGATCGCTGACCGTCAGGAACTTGACGGCGCTCTCCCCGATATCATACTTCACCTCGTATTGATAATCGTCGAACCAGACCTCCAGGGTCATACGCTTGAACCACATCAGGTACCCTCCCGATTAGAACTCGTAATTACGCGTCTCCTTCACCCACTGCCCATATCCCTTTTCGCCGATTCTCTTGCCATCCCGGTAAACCTTCTTGTCCCTCACATCGGTCCCGCCGACTTCCTTTCATTGAATCCCTTGACGCCTTCGGAATCCCAGATGCCCCGCTTGGTCACACAAATCTCTGTGTCATGAGCGGTCGGGAAGACAAAGCAAGGGGAGCAGCGAGGAAAGGAGCAAAGTAAAGAACAAACCGTCTGGCGACAGGCAAGCCAAACTCCAATCAGGAAACGCTGAAGACGTCAGCAAACTCCCCTGTTAAAGAATGACAAACCACCTATCAAGCAGCCAATCCCGGCGCTGTTAACGATATCATGACCCTCAGCCCTAAAGCAATAGGGCATGGCCTACACACTTTCGGTGCTGGCCATGCCCCCCGACGCTC
>JAGHDS010000382.1 GCA_021159845.1 Anaerolineae bacterium | reverse complement strand
TTATCAACCTCAACATGGACGACGAATACCAAAAGGCATTGTCCTACCTGCAGGCTGGCCAGTGGGAAGAGGCGATCAAACTACTGACAGCTCTACAAAAGCGATACCCTGGGAATCCTGAACTCCAGGCCTTGCTAGAGCAAGCCCAACTCAAGGCGCGCATCGGGAAGCAGCGTCCCGCAGCGAAACGCATCGTTATACCGGCCAATCTACGTCCGTATCTCCGCCGGGCTATCGTTATCCTCTTTATCCTGCTTATCGCCTTTGTCGGATTCCAAACATATACCCGAGTCATCGTCCCCTTCCAACAAAGACAGGCCCGCCTCGCGCAACAAGCCCGGCTGCTCAAGGAAGGACAGCAGGCGCTCGCCGTGGGTGCCTACGATCGAGCCGCCGAGGCTTTCCGGGAGCTGTTACGTCAGGTACCGGATAGCGTGCCAGCGCGCGAGGGATTGGCCATCGCCGAGGAACGGCTGACGTTAGCCCAACGCTACCAGGAGGCTGTGACGCTTCAGAAAGAGGGGCATATACAGGAAGCCCTGGAAGCGTTCAAACAGCTCCAGTCGATCGCGCCTGACTACGCCGATGTTCCTCAACGCATCAAAACACTACAACGCCAGATCGACGTCCAACACTACTATAAAGAGGCAACCCAGGCCTATCAGAAAGGCCAATGGGCCCAGGCGGCGGAAGCCTATGAGGCCACGCGCAATTTGGACGTCAACTACCACCGCGAGGAAGTGGAAAGCAGGCTTTTCGAGTGTTACCGTCACCAGGCACAGGCACTGATCGAGAACCCCGACGCGAGGGGCGTGGACAAGGCTGTTCAACAAGCGATCGATCTGCTCAACCGGGCCCTCAGTCTGCGTCCACGTGACGCCGAGACGATGACCGCGCGGGAGCGACTGTATGACTACCAACGGGGACGCGAGGCAATTACTGCTCAGCGGTGGGAGGAGGCCATCCAGTATCTGGAGCCTCTCTATCACCAATCTCCCCATTTCCTGGGCGGGGCAGTAGCCGAGGCACTATACCAGGCGTACTTGGGACAGGGCCAGCTCTACGAGGCAGACGGGGACTACTTCCAGGCCTTCGAGTTCTACGAAAAGGCCAGCAAGCTGCCTGTCAGCGACACGAGTGAAGCCCGTCGGCGTATGAGAAACCTTGGCCCCTTGCTCACACCGACACCGACGCCAACACCACCACCAACGCCTACGCCCACCCCGACCCCAACACCGACACCGCTACCGCTCAGCGCGTATCGTGGGTGGATTGCGTTCAAGACGGATCGAGACGGAGGGGTCAGCATCTATGTCATGCGACCGGATGGGAGCGATCCGCGCCCCGTCAGCGACCCGGAGAACTTCCAAAAACTAGAGGAGCGAGAGGCGTACTCCCCAGACGGCACCCGGCGCGTCTACAATGAGGGGAGCAGAAGCTCCACTCCGCTTTACATTTGGCGTTATGACGTGCCACCTAACTGGCAACACCGATACCAACTCTTGGACAACAGCTCGATCAACTATCAACCAGCCTGGTCACCCAAGGGAAACCTTATCGCCTTCGTCTCCCAGGTGACCGGCAACGATGAGATATGGGTGATCCGTGCCTACGAAGGCAAAAACCCACCCGCGCCCAAACGCCTGACTTTCAACACATGGGAGTGGGACAAGCATCCCACATGGTCCCCGGACGGCAAACACATCGCCTTCTGGTCCAATCGAGAGACGGGGCGCCGACAGATCTGGGTGATGCGAGCCGACGGCAGCGATCAGCACAACATCAGCCACAACAGCTACAATGACTGGGATCCAGTCTGGATCAAATAGCCAGGGAGGGATCGTACAATGCCGCTATTCTCTCGCAACCACTCACGAGAAGACCAAAATACTCGCACTACATCTCAAGCGCAATCGACTTCCAGTCCAAAGACCTCGACGTTCGAGGAGCTGAAGTTACCGCCACCGCTACCACCCGCTTACCTGGATGTGAAGCGGCGTGTCCAGCAGCGGTTGATCAACGAGGTCAACCCGAATACGGAGCTGACCAATAGCGAAGAGGCGCGCCGCATCATCGAGCCGATCTACACGGAAGTACTCGCCGAGGCTAACCTGGTGCTCAACCGCAGCGAGCGGCAGCGCCTCTTCGAGATGATCCTGGCGGAGATCCTGGGATACGGCCCAATCCAACCTCTCCTGGAAGACGACAGCATCACCGAGATCATGGTCAATGGGCCCAAACAAGTGTACATCGAACGGGGAGGCAAGCTGTATCGCGTGCCGGTGACATTCGAGGACGACGACCACGTACTCCGAATCATCGAGCGCATCATCGCCCCGCTGGGCCGCCGCATTGACGAGAGCTCTCCTATGGTGGACGGCCGCTTGCCAGATGGCTCGCGCGTGAATGCGATCATCCCGCCACTTTCCCTGGTGGGACCTTGCATCACCATCCGCAAATTCGCGAAGATCCCATTCACCATCAACGATCTGATTCGCTTCGGGACGCTTACCCCTGAAGTGGCTCAGTTCCTGGAGGCCGCTGTCCAGGCACGGTTGAATATCATCGTCTCCGGTGGTACGGGTTCAGGAAAGACGACGCTCCTAAACGTGCTCTCCGCGTTCATCCCTCACGATGAACGCATTATCACCATCGAGGACTCGGCCGAGCTACAGCTCAAGCAGGAACACGTGGTACGACTGGAGGCACGCCCACCCAACATCGAAGGCCGCGGGGCCGTCACAATCCGGGACCTCGTCATTAACGCGCTGCGTATGCGGCCAGACCGAATCATCGTCGGCGAGGTGCGCGGCGGCGAGGCATTGGACATGCTTCAGGCCATGAACACAGGACATGACGGGTCGATGACCACCGCCCACTCGAACAGCCCACGCGACACGTTGGCCCGTATCGAGACGATGGTGATGATGGCCGGCATGGAATTACCGCTTAAGGCGATCCGCCAGCAGATTTCCTCGGCCATCGACCTGGTCGTCCACGCCGAACGTATGCGGGATGGCTCCCGCCGGGTCGTCCGCATCTCCGAGGTCCTGGGTATGGAAGGGGATATGATCCTCATGCAAGACATCTTCGAGTTCGTCGAAGAGGGCATGGACGGGGACAAGATCATCGGCCGGCTCCAGCCCACTGGGCTTCGGCCAAAGGTGATGGAGAAAATCGAGCGCGCCCACATCCACCTGGGCCCCGAGGTCTTCGGTTTAGACATGGTATACCAGAGGCGATAGACGAGCATGCACATCTACAACGAAACGCGTCAGATCAACCTGGCCACTCGGCCGCGTGTGGCTGACAACTTCTGGACACGCGGCCGGGGGCTCATCGGCACACGAGCGCTCCAGCCGGGCGATGCGCTCATCATCCGGCCCTGCAAGGGCGTGCATACCTGGTTCATGTCCTACCCTATCGACGTCATCTACGTGGATGAGCACGATCGCGTGGTGGATATAACCCCTGCGATGCGTCCCTGGCGCATCGGGCGGCCGCGCTTACGGGCTCGCTATGTCATCGAGCTCCCCGCAGGCACGGTTCAACGCTCCGGGACCCAGATCGGCGACCAGCTCAGGCTCACAGACAAGTAACGAGTCAGTCGCCCGGCCCCTCTCGTCAGGTCACCAGGCCTCAACAGTCCCCCTCCGATCACCCGCTTTAAAGCTTTTTCAAAGCCCCGGCGAGGGCTACCCCCTTCCATCTCCAACAGGCCTCGCCTCACCTAGGCCAAAGGCACAGCGTTGCTACGCCCCTATGGGATACGTCTCTCGGCAGTACATCGCAGGCACAAGTGCTACGCGAACCACCCGAAAGGGCCGGGACACTCACGGCGTCTTTTTACCTTGCCCAACGCTCTCGAGCCGTGTATACTTCACTCACGCCCTGTCACTCATATCACCTGTGGAGCATATTATGGCAAATGAGAGACCCAACATTCTCTGGATCTGTACGGATCAACAACGGTTCGACACAATCCACGCGCTGGGGAATCCTTATATCCGCACGCCCAACCTCGATCGTCTGGTAAGCGAGGGCGTGGCCTTCACAAGGGCCTACACGCAGAACCCGATCTGCACCCCCAGCCGAGGGAGCTTCTTGACCGGCTACTATCCCACTACGGTACGCGTGAACCGCAACGGTGGCGCCTATTTTCCACCCGAAGCCGCACGAAAGCTGATCACCCGGAAACTGGCTAACATTGGGTACGATTGTGGCCTCGCCGGGAAACTCCACTTGTCAGCCGCCCACAACCGCGTCGAACGACGACCGGACGATGGCTATCGGGTATTCCGTTGGAGCCACCATCCTTACCCGGAGACCTTCTGGCCTACAGAGCAACACGATTATCAACGATGGCTGCGCGATCAGGGCGTGAATTGGGAGGATGCCTACGGGACCACTAAGCTAGAAGGATGGGATGGCGGCGAACTCTACAGCCCAGGGATCGCAGCTCGCTATCACCAAACTACCTGGTGTGCCAACGAGGCCATCTCCTTTATAACGGAGCCGCATGAGGGCCCCTGGCTCATGAGCGTGAACCCCTTTGACCCTCATCCGCCCTTCGACCCGCCGCCGGAATATCTGGAACGCATGGACGTAGACTCCATGCCTCTACCTCTGTTTGACCCCAGGGAGTTGGAGAGCCAATTGGCCTTCCAGGGGATCGACCACCAGACGGAGGTTCCCCGGCCGCCCTATGAGTACGATGCCCGACGCATGATCGCCGCCTACTACGCCCAGATCGAGCTGATCGACACACAGGTGGGTCGTATGCTCGACGCGCTGGAGGAATCCGGCCAACGAGAGAACACGATCGTCATCTTCATGAGCGACCACGGCGAGATGCTCGGCGATCATGGGTTGCTGTTCAAGGGTTGCCGATTTTACGAAGGCGCCGTGCACGTGCCACTGATCATCTCCTGGCCAGGGCACTTCCAGGCCGGGCTGCGTAGCAACGCGCTCGTCGAGCTGGTCGATATCGTGCCGACATTGCTGGAGATCACCGGCCTGCCCATTCCCAACGACATGGCCGGGAAATCCCTGCTGCCCATTCTCACCGGACAGGCAGCCCCCGATCACCACCACGACTTCGTCCTATCCGAATACCGCGATACGCTGGCCCGGCCGTACGCCAGCCGCGGCTCGATGATCTTCGACGGGCGATACAAGCTATGCGTCTACCACGGCCACGAGGTCGGTGAGCTGTACGACCTCCAGGAGGACCCACACGAGTTCCATAACCTATGGGATGACCCGGACAAGCAGTCGATCAAGTTAGATCTCATGAAGCGCGCCTTTGACGCCTTCATACTGGCCAGCGACCTGGGTCCTGAGCGAGCAGAGCGGTTCTGACAGATATCGCCCGCGAGCGAGTCCATCGACCAGACCATGCCCCCTCCACCCAGCGAGGGAGTCCGACAATCCGATGGCAAATCTGGTCCATCTTCTCGCACCACTCCCTGCGCAATCTCGGAAAAGAGAGGGTACTCGATTGGACGATGAACGATCATCTTCCGTATTAGGTGCCTTTGGCTACGCGGATCTCATAATCGTCGCTCTGATCCTCATTGCCGCTATAGGATTGTACGTTCGGACATTAGCTCCAGGCCTCCTGCCCGGCGACAGCGGCGAGTTCCAGGTCCTCGCGTATCAAGTCGGCATAGCGCACACGACTGGATACCCCGTATACATGGTGCTTGTCAAGCTGTTCATCACCGTGCTTCCAATCCGTGACATCGCCTACCGGGTCAATCTATTCTCCGCCGCGATGGCCGCGTTGACACTGGCAACGCTCTATATCTTGATTCGAATACTGGTCCAAAACCGGTGGGCAGCGGTATACGGGACGGTCATCCTCATGGTCTCTTACACTTTCTGGTCACAGGCGATCATCGCCGAGGTGTACACCCCCGGCGCGTTCTTCATCGCCCTTGTCCTGCTCGGGCTGCTGCTCTGGCACGCGGCCGGGAAACGATGGGGCATCTATATGGCAGCTATCGTCGGCGGCCTGGGGCTCGGCGTCCATGCCTCGCTCGGCCTCCTCGCCCTGGCAATCATACCATTTCTGCTCTCAAACAGGGAGAGGTGGACAGAAATCTGGCAACCCGCCCTGTTCGGTGGTTCAGCCGGGTTCCTGCTCTACCTGGGTGTCTTCTTC
>JAGHDS010000336.1 GCA_021159845.1 Anaerolineae bacterium | reverse complement strand
GTGGGGCAGACGCCCGTTAGCCGGTGGACGTGGGCAGCATCCTCCAGTTTCTCCCACAGGTTGCGAGCTGCACCCGGCCATGGGAACACTTTGAACCGCGTGCCGGAGTTGCCATAACCCCAAGACGGGGTTTCCACGCGCTGTGCCTTCAGGGCCGTCTTCACGGCCTCCAAATCGATGCCACGATCATTCAGTTGGTCTGCGAGTTGGGGATAAGCCTTTAAATAGTCAGCAGTCATGGGGTTCCTCCTCGGGTAAGCCGGGCCTATTGAATGAAACCGCTCCCAATCCCTGTTCCCGCCCCACCCGGCTGTGGTGGGGAATAGCGTCAGGTCAGCAACACGCGGGTATTATATCGGCCGCAGGATGGCCCGTCAAAAAGGTCTGAAGCTCGCGGTGTTTCCCCTGGTACGCCGAGGAGAACTGCTTCACCTCGTTCATCTCGTATGCTTCTCGATAGGGCAGCTCTGCCATGGCGGGCGCTCCTTTCGGTGGATATATGACCAAGCTTTTTTACCAAAGGAGGGCTTGTCCTCCTGCTGTTGGGGGACAGGCCCTGTCCAGTATCCCCATCAACACCTGGTGACGATCTCTCGACGCACAGACATCCCCCTTTTGACAACTTCCCAGCCTCCGTGGTATGATGACGGCCGTGTTTTAGCACTCTTGATTTTAGAGTGCTAAAACACGGCGGGCGGGACGTGCAAACGAAAGCCGGTGCGGAGGTAAGGGCGCATGACGGAGCTGACACCAAGACGTGAGGCCATCCTGGGACTGGTCGTGCGCGCTCACATTGAGACCGCCCAGCCCATTGGATCCAAGGCGCTGGTAGAACGGTACAATTTGAAGTACAGCCCGGCCACGATCCGCAATGAATTGGCTGCACTGGAATCGCTGGGTTACCTGACGCACCCTCACACGTCGGCTGGACGCGTTCCCACCGAGGAGGGATATCGGTACTTCGTCGAGCATCTGCTGGGCGAGGTCACGTTGCCGCCCGAGGAGCAGTTGAAGATCCGACACCAGTTTCATCAGGCGCGGCTCGATTTGGATCAGTGGGTACGCCTGGCAGCCGCCGTGCTGGCCCATACCGCGCGCGGCGCGGCGTTGGCGACTATGCCAAAGGCCCCCCAGGCCCGGTTCAAGCACTTGGAACTCATCTCTTTACACGATACCGTTGTGCTCCTCGTGCTGGTGCTCATGGGAGGCATGGTCAAACAGCAAATGCTCACCCTGGATGGCCCCCTGTCGCAAGAGCGGCTCAGTCAGATGTCCAACGAGCTAAACACCTGCCTGCACAACGCCACCAGCGAGGAGTTACTGGATCGGACCTCACACGCCACCGACCTGGAACGTCAGGTTGTGTTATTGGTGCGGGATGTCATGCGGCGCGTTGATGGGCGCGTCAGCGATCGCATCTACCGCGAGGGCCTCCTCCACGTGTTGGAAAAGACGGAGGAGTCCGAAAGCGAATCAGCGCGCCAGATCGTCCAGGTGCTCGAGGAGCGCTCCCTGCTAGAATCCATTCTGGTCCACATGCAAGGCGTGAACACCGTACAGGTGATCATCGGTGGCGGGGGAAAATGGGAATCGCTGCATGACGTCAGCCTGGTCCTCTCCAGATATGGGCTAACGGGGGTCGCGACGGGGATATTGGGCGTTGTGGGACCCATCCGTATGCCCTACGCGCGGGCAATCTCCGCGGTTCGATATGTCTCGCTGCTCATGAGCGATATGCTACGCGAGTGGTATGGGTACTAGCCTGTCATGTGCTATCAGGGATGACCTCGCAGACAACGAAATTTGGATTCTACAATGGAGGCTGGCGCAGATATGAGTGATCGAGAGCGAGATGATACCGAACAGATTGCTGAGGAAACGGAGAGGGTAGAGGAAACGGCCTCACGAGCTGGGGCAGAGGAGGCCGCTTCACAAGCTGAGGAGCCGCCGTCCGCCGGCGGTGATCAGCAGGACGAAGTAGAGCCGAGCGAGGCGGCCGAGGAGGTCCAAACGCCTCAGGCCGTTGAGGAGGCAGAGGAGGCCGCCACCGAAGGCGAAGCGCCCCCCGAGGAATCTCCAGAGGAATGCATCGCCACATTGGAAGCGGAATTGGCTGAGGCGAAAGCCCAGGCAGATCACTATCTAGATCAGTGGCGGCGGACCGCTGCTGAGTTCGCGAATTACCGTAAGCGGCGCGAGCGCGAGCAGGCTGAGTTCGTCCAACAAGCCAACGCAGCACTGATCAGCAAGCTGCTGCCCGTCCTGGACGACTTCGACCTGGCATTTGAACATCTGCCGGAAGACGTCGCGAGCAGCACATGGGTGGAGGGGTTTGCTCTCATTCGCCGCAAACTCCAGGCCATCCTGGAACAGGAGGGGGTGTCCGTCATCGAAGCCGTGGGGAAGCCATTCGATCCCGAGCTGCACGAGGCGGTCACCCACGAGGAAAGCGACGAGGTCGAGAGCGGACACGTGATCGCCGAGGTGCGTAAGGGGTACCGACTAGGAGATAAAGTGCTACGTCCTGCTATGGTGCGCGTCGCTCGATGAGCGCGAGATGTGCAGGCGGAGGTGGAGGTTATAAGGCCATATGGGTAAAATCATAGGAATTGACCTTGGGACAACAAACTCCGTGGTCGCCGTCATGGAGGGCGGCGAGCCGGTGGTCATCCCCAGTGCGGAGGGGGGACATCTCGTCCCTTCCGTCGTAGCTATCAACCCCAAGACTGGTGAGCGCATGGTGGGGCAGATCGCGCGTCGCCAGGCTATCACCAACCCGGATAACACGATTTTCTCCGTTAAGCGGCTGATGGGCCGCAAATTCAGCGATCCTGAGGTCCAGAAGGCACGCCAGGTATTGCCATACAAGATCATCGAGCGCCCCAACGGAGACGCCTGGGTGGTGATGGGAGACAAAGAATATGCTCCGCCAGAGATATCGGCGATGGTCTTGCAGAAGATCAAAGCCGATGCCGAGGCGTATCTGGGCGAGCCTGTGACCCAGGCGGTCATCACCGTCCCCGCCTACTTCAACGATTCACAACGCCAGGCGACGAAAGACGCCGGCCGTATCGCAGGGCTCGAGGTGTTGCGCATCATCAACGAGCCGACCGCCTCCGCGCTCGCCTACGGGCTGGACAAGAAGAAAGATGAGTGCATCGCTGTATACGATCTGGGCGGTGGCACCTTCGATATCTCGATTCTGGACGTCGGCGATGGTGTGTTCGAGGTCCGATCTACCAACGGTGACACCTTCCTGGGCGGTGATGACTTCGACCAGCGTATCATCGACTGGATCTGCGAGGAGTTCCAACGCGAGGAGGGGATCGACCTGCGGCAGGATCGGATGGCCCTGCAACGGCTGAAGGAGGCCGCGGAGAAGGCCAAGATCGAATTGTCCACGATGTTGCAGACGGAGATCAACCTGCCCTTCATCACGGCCGACGCCTCGGGGCCTAAACATCTGAGCATGACGCTCACCCGGGCCAAGCTGGAGCAGCTCACCGCCGACCTGATCGAGCGCACCATCGGCCCCTGTCGCCAGGCGCTGGCCGACGCCAGACTCCGCCCGGAGGACATCGACGAAGTCGTACTGGTGGGCGGGATGACGCGGATGCCGGCCGTGCAGGAGGCTGTGCGCCGTTTCTTCGGCAAGGAGCCACACAAAGGCGTCAACCCCGACGAGGTTGTGGCTGTTGGGGCAGCCATCCAGGCGGGCGTGCTCGGCGGCGAGGTAAAGGACATCCTGCTGCTGGATGTGACGCCGCTGACGCTGGCGATCGAGACACTGGGAGGTATCGCCACCCCCATGATCGAGCGCAACACCACGATCCCAACGCGGAAGACGCAAGTCTTCTCTACAGCCGCGGATGGGCAAACCCAGGTGGAGATCGTGGTCGTACAGGGAGAGCGCCCTATGGCCCGCGATAACAAGGTCTTGGGGCACTTCATCCTGGATGGTATCCCACCCGCCCCGCGTGGTGTTCCGCAGATTGAGGTGAGCTTCGACATCGACGCGAACGGCATTCTGAATGTAAGCGCTCGGGACAAGGCCACCGGCCGCGAGCAGAAGATCACCATCACCGCCTCATCCGGCCTCTCCGAGGAAGAGGTGGAGCGCATGATTCGCGAGGCGGAGCAACATCGCGAGGAGGACCGCCGTCGCCGAGAGCTGGTAGAAGCCCGCAACGAGGCCGACGCAGCCGTGTATCAGACGGAGAAGTTCCTGAACGATAGCGGGGACAAGGTGCCCAGCGACGGTCGCGCCGAGTTGGAGGAGAAATTGAGCACGGTACGTGCCGTCCTTAAGGAGGAAGACCCTGAGCGCATTCGCCAGGAGACCCGAGCGCTGCTTGACACATTACAGCGCGTGGGAGCGAGTATGTACCAGGCCCCCGAACCAGGGCCGGAGGCGGAGGGCGACAACGGCGCAAGCCCTGGGGACGATGATGTCGCCGAAGGGGAAGTTCACGAGGCATCCTAACCCAGAAGGACCACGCACAGTCCCGGCCCCGTTGACAGGGTCGGGACTGTTGTCATGGGAGCAGCACTGTGCCATCTCACCGCATGAAGGCCCGTCCACGTCGGTGGAGGCCCAGAGAGTCGCTACGCTACCTCATCTTTTACAAGCCCTACGGCGTGCTCTCCACGTTCACCGATCCGGAGGGACGCCCCACGCTGAGCCGGTATATTCGCGTGCCGGAGCAGGTGTACGCGGCCGGCCGGTTGGACATGGATAGTGAGGGACTGCTGTTCCTCACCAATGACGGGTGGGTCAATCATCGGCTGACCCACCCGCGCTACAAGCTGCCCAAGGTCTACCTGGCTCAAGTAGAGGGCATCCCCACCCAGGACGCGCTAGAGGCGCTCCGTCAAGGCGTGGTGATTAAGGGACGCCGCACCGCGCCAGCGGAGATCGAGTTGTTGGAAACGCCCCCCACCCTGCCGCCGCGATCACGTCCCGTCACTCCTCATGGCCCCACACGATGGCTCCGTATCGTCCTACGCGAAGGACGTAAACGCCAGGTTCGCCATATGACGGCGGCTGTGGGCCTTCCCACACTCCGGCTGGTTCGTGTGGCCATCGGCCCGCTCTCCATCCGTGGCCTGGAACCAGGACAGTGGCGGGATCTGATGCCAAAGGAAATAAGCATGTTGCGTCATGCTTTGACACGTGCATCTGGCGCACGCTATTGAGTAACATGCCATGCCGCCAGGTTAGCAGCTTGCCACCCTCTATGCTGCGCGAACACGGAAGCGCGTTGGGGTAGCTCATATGCATATGAAGAGGCCTGGAGGTGAGGGCCGTTTACAGCCAAAGCACTTGTAGTTGAGTTCCCGGTGGCAAGGAGACACATGGGATCGATTGCGTTTTCCATGTAAGATCTCCAGCATTGGCCACTGAACGCTGGTGGGGTGTAGCGGCACCGTGCTTCGTTATTCGTTATTCGTTAGCTGTCGGAGCTGCCTATCGGCGGTGCCCTTCGCATCCTCTCTCCTGTCGCGGTGTTATGAGGGCTGGTAGCTGGTCGGGAGGAGAGGAGCGAGATGAAACGCGTGGTCAGCATCAGCCTGGGAAGCTCAACCCGCGATAAGAAGGTTGAACTGGAGATCATGGGAGAGCGGGTGTCCATCGAACGCATTGGCTGCGATGGAGATGAGGAGAAGGCGCGCCGCATGTATCGGGAGCTCGATGGCAAAGTCGACGCGTTCGGCGTGGGGGGGGTCGACCTGAACGTGCGCGTGTTCGATCGGTACTATCCCCTCTACGGGGCGCGTAAGCTGGTCGCCGACGTGAAGCGGACCCCCGTGGTCGACGGTGACGGCGTTCGTCGCATCGTGGAGCGCCAGCTCGCGCAGCGCGTCGAGGCCCAGATCGGCGATGAGATTCAGCCCAAGCGCGTGATGATCACCACGGCCGTCGATCGGTTCGATATGGCCCTCTCATTTCATGAAGCGGGTTACGAGGTCACCTACTGCGACTTCATGTTTGCTCTTGGTTTGCCTATCCCTCTTCATTCTCTGCGGGCGCTTCGTGCTTTGGCCGCCGTACTACTGCCTATCCTGGGCCATCTGCCACTGAGCATGTTGTATCCCACAGGGACAAAGCAGCATGAGATCATCCCGAGGTATGGACGCTGGTACCAATGGGCCTCCGTCATCGCCGGCGACTTCAACTATATCCGGCGCCACATCCCCGATCGGCTGGACGGCAAGGTGGTCGTCACTAACACCACAACCGAGGCGGATGTCGAACTCTTGCGCGAGCGCGACGTCAAGTACCTGGCCACCTCCACACCGCGCCTGAACGGACGTACCTTTGGCACGAACGCGATGGAGGCACTCCTCACGGCCCTGGCGGGGAAGGGCCGTCCGCTGACCCACGAGGAGCTGCTCGAGATGATGCAGCACGTGGACATCACGCCCGCGATCACGCGGCTCAATGACTAAGGACAGGGCCTTTACAAAGCCAGCCCCCCGGATTCTCGAAGATTCCGGGGGGCTTCATCAGGCCCTTCAGGTCAGAACCCCTGCAGCCGGCTGAGATCGGCGATGCCATCTGGCAGGGCCGCCACGTGTTGCACCAATCCCAGCCGCGCTGCACGCAGGTCCGGGTCCTCCGCCATCACCAGGATGTCCGTGAAGAACACATTGATCGGATCCTTCAACGCCCGCAGCGCCGCTGCCAACGCGGCCACATCGCCGTCGGGCGACACCTGCTCCCTCGCCTGGAGATAGGCATGGTACAACGCCTGCGCTGCCGGTTCGGTCAGGCGCTCCGGCCGTAGCGGGTAGCGCTCCTCGATATCCCGCACGATCCGCTTGCACCGAGCGTAGGCCACAAGCACTTCGCTCCAGTCTGGCTCCTCGACGAGCTTCGCCATGTCCTGCACGGTGCGGTAAGCCCGGTATGGATCATCGCCGCGCTCGGCCAGGACGGCATCGACGACATCGTAGCGATACCCCTCCTCCAGGAGCCAGGCGCGGAGTCGTCCTTCCACAAAGGTAGCCGCCTCTTCGATGCGCTCCTCCGTTGCTTCCACCGGCAACAACTGGGCTGCGATCCGCAGGCCCTCGCGTACGGAGAAGCTGTGCTCGTGCCCGATGAGGATCTGAATGAGCCCCAGCGCCGCCCTCCGCAGCCCGAATGGGTCGGCGACGCCGGTGGGTATTAGTCCGATCGCGAACAGACCCGCCAGGCTGTCCAACCGATCCGCCACCGCCAGCAAAGCCCCTATCGGCGTCTCCGGCAAGCGGTCGCCAGCAAAGCGCGGCCGGTAGTGTTCCTCGATTGCCTGGGCGACCGCCTCCGGCTCGCCGCTGTGCAGAGCGTAGTATCGGCCCATGATGCCCTGCAGGCTGGTCATCTCCACGACCATACCGGTTACCAGATCGGCCTTGCAGAGATAGGCGGCGCGCTCGGCCAGGGATTCCAGGCCAGGGTCCAGCCCCCACCCCGCTGCCAGTCGCCTCACCAGCTTCACCAACCGGTCCGATTTCTCCAGCATCGAGCCCAACCGTTCCTGGAAGGTAAGCGTCGCCAGGCGAGGCCGGTAGCTCTCCAAGGGACGTTCGCGGTCGTGTCGCCAGAAGTACTCCGCATCGGCGTATCGCGCCCGGAGGACATCTTCGTATCCCTGGCGCACCAGGTCCGGGTCGGCTGGCTGACCGTTGGCCACCGCGATGAAGTAGGGCAACAGCTCGCCCGTTGAACGGCTCACCACGGAGAAATAGCGCTGATGCTTCTTCATCACCGACATCAGCACCTCCGGCGGCAGCTCCAGGTACCTTTCCTCGAACTGGCCCAACAGGGCGACGGGCGATTCCACCAGGTCGGTCACCTCATCCAGCAGCGCTGGGTCGTCCGGCACGCGGCCGTCTACTTCCGCCGCGATCTCGGCGATCTGTGAGGCCACCCGCTCCCGCCGTTCGGCCCGATCCACCACGATGTCCTGATCCGCCATCACTTGCCAATAGTCCTCCGCGCGCCCGAGGGTCAGCGATGGCGATCCATATATGCGCAAGCCGCGAGTAGTCCGCCCGCTGACAGCCCGCGCATACTCGAAGGGGATGACCTGATCCCCCAACAGGGCGACGATCCAGCGGATCGGGCGCGGGTAAGCCACGCCATCTGAGTCCCAGCGCATCGTCTTCTCATAGCGCAGCCCCGCGATCAAGTCAGGTAGCAGATCACGGAGCACGGAGACGGCCGGCTGCCCCGGCTCCACCTTGACGGCGAAGACATACTCGCCGCCGTCCGTCTGACGGACCTGCAAGCTCTCCACCGACACACCCTGGCGGCGGGCGAACCCCTCGGCCGCCCTGGTCGACGGCCACTCTCATCGTAAGCCACGCGCGCAGGCGGTCCCTTGATCACCTGTTCGGCCTCGCTCTGCTTACCGGCCAGGCCCTTGACGTATAGCACCTGCCGCCTCGGCGTCGCCGTCACCACGATCTCATCATACGGC
>JAGHDS010000428.1 GCA_021159845.1 Anaerolineae bacterium | reverse complement strand
CCTTCAGGGACCTGCGCTCAACATCTGGCGAGCGCCCACCGATAACGACGCCAATACGTGGGGCGAGCAGCGGATGGCCATCCGCTGGCGGGAGGCGGGGCTGGATCGGCTGAGAGAGGAGGCCAAGGCTGTCGATGTGGAACAGCCGGAACCTCAGCTTGTGCGCGTTCGAGTCCGCTCCGTCAGCCTGCCAGCCCCCGAGGAGAAGCCATCGCTGCCAGCGCGCTGGCAGG
This sequence comes from Anaerolineae bacterium, assembly GCA_021159845.1. Classification (GTDB taxonomy): domain Bacteria; phylum Chloroflexota; class Anaerolineae; order DUEN01; family DUEN01; genus JAGHDS01. Next base: position 3,277 of record JAGHDS010000428.1, on the reverse strand, counting down.
AGCTCCTGGAACGGATCGAGCAGGGGATCAACATGGCGCTGAATGAGGAACACCTCAGGCGACTATGCCGGACGCTGGGCGTCGATTACGATGCGCTGCCCGGCCGTGAGAAGATGGACAAGATCAAAGCCTTGGTCGCCGAGCTAAATCGCTCGGACCGCATCGCGGACCTGCTGCGGACGGGGGCACCGCTGGTGCTCGAAGTGGCGGGGCGAGCCCTGCCAGGCCGCGTGCGCAGGGCCTTGGAAGAGGTGCAGGGAATATCGGCGGAGGAGCTCGAGGCCAAGTTCAAGAGCTACTACACGGCCCGCTTCGACTGCGAATACACATACACCATCTACGGCAACGGGGATGTGGTGCTCGACACTCGCGTCATGCCCAGCGGCGAGATGCCGCCGTTGCCCAGGGTGGGCCTGCGGATGACATTGCCCGGCGGGTACGAGCGGTTCACCTGGTATGGCCGTGGCCCGCATGAGACCTACTCGGACCGCAAGCTGGGCGCGAAGATCGGCATCTACGACGGCACGGTGGACGAGCAATACGTGCCGTACATCACGCCGCAGGAGAACGGCAACAAGACGGATGTGCGCTGGGTGGCCTTGAGCAATCGCCAGGGAGTGGGCCTGCTGGCTGTGGGAATGCCCCTGCTCAACGTCAGCGCCCATCACTTCACCGCTGAGGATCTCACCAAAGCGCGTCATACATATGAGTTGAAGCGCCGGGAGGAGATCACGTTGAACCTGGACTACGCGCAGTGCGGGTTGGGGAATGGGAGCTGTGGCCCGGGCGTGTTGCCGCAATATCTGCTCGAGCCCAAGGAGTACCGCTTCCAGATGCGGCTGCGACCATTCCTGTGGCACGCGGCCCGACCGGTCGAGCTGGGTAAGGTGAAGTTGAGCGAGTGATAGCACGGTAGGGGCGGACAATCTCGTTCGCCCCTACCGAAATCGTCCAGGGAGGAGTTCCGATGCTCTTTGATCTTCCACTTGAACAGCTCAAAACGTACCGGCCGCCGAGGGAGGAGCCACCCGACTTCGACGAGTTCTGGAGACAGACGCTAGAAGAGGCGTGTCAGATCCCTTTAGACGCTCGCTTCGAGCCGGTGGATTATGGGCTTCGCACGGTGGAAACCTATGACGTGACGTTCAACGGTTACGGGGGCCAGCCGGTCAAAGGCTGGCTGTTGCTACCTCGCGGGCGACAAGGCTCACTGCCGTGTGTCGTCGAGTACATCGGCTACGGTGGCGGCCGCAGCTTTCCCACGGAATGGCTGCTCTGGAGCAGCGTCGGCTACGCCCATCTCGTCATGGATACGCGCGGCCAGGGCAGTGCCTGGTCGCCCGGTGATACGCCTGACCCCGAGCCGGACGGCTCCAGCCCGCAGTACCCTGGGTTTATGACTCGCGGCATCCTGGATCCCAAGACTTACTACTACCGTCGCGTGTTCACCGACGCTGTGCGCGCCGTGGAGGCCGCGCGGTCCCACCCAGCCGTGGACCCGGAGCGCATCGCCATCACCGGCGGCAGCCAGGGAGGTGGAATCACCGTCGCCGTCAGCGGCTTAGTGCCCGATGTGCAGGTCGCCATGCCGGATGTGCCCTTCCTCTGTCACTACCGCCGTGCTACGGAGATCACCGACTCGATGCCCTACGGGGAGATCTCTAAGTACTGCGTCGTTCATCGGGACAAAGTGGACACCGTCTTCCGCACGCTCTCCTACTTCGACGGGATGAACTTCGCCGTCCGGGCGCGGGCCCGAGCCCTCTTCTCCGTCGCTCTCATGGATCAGATCTGTCCGCCATCGACAGTCTTCGCCGCGTATAACTACTACGCGGGTCCCAAGGACATCCGCATCTACCGCTACAACAACCACGAGGGCGGTGGCCCTTACCAGCAGGTGGAGAAGGTCCGGTTCCTGACCGGCATCTGGGGATGAGGCAACGCGGGGACACATGCCCGCGCGTCCCCGCGTTGCCTGGTCACATGCATCCATCACATCCAGGCACAGCCAGTCCTCACAAAGAGAACGTACCGTGCAGGAGATCCTGCTCCCGGCTGCTGAAGCCAATATACGCCTGGTATTCCATATGCTCCAGTTCCCACGAAGAGGCTTCCGGGTTGTACCAGCGCAGCTTCTCCACCGGGCAGGTGATCGTCACTCGTCGCGTCTCCCCCGGCTGCAACGTCACCCGTTGGAATCCCCGCAACAGCTTCCTCGGGCGGTCCACAGCGGAGTTCTCAAACCCCACATAGAACTGCACCACCTGATCCCCGGCGCGGCTCCCCGTATTTGTCACATCCACGGAAGCAACGACCTGATCGCCGTCTACCGCGAATGAGGCATTCGCCTGGCGGAAAGATGTGTAGGAAAGGCCAAAGCCGAAGGGGAAGGCGGCCGCGTGCCCTTCTTTGTCGAGCCGGGTATAGCCATGGTACATGTCATACTCCGCGCGTGAGGCGTGCTTATCGAACGGCGGCAGATGCGAGACATCCGTGGGAATGGTGAAAGGAAGCTTCCCGCCCGGATTCACCTCGCCAAAGAGGACCTTCGCGATGGCCGTGCCCCCTTCCATGCCCGGGTAGAACGCGTGCAAGATCGCCGGCACCCGATCCTTCCACTCCTCCATCATGATAGCACTGCCACCGATCAGCACAACAGCCGTATTCGGGTTCACCGAGCCCACCGCTTGGATCAGCCTGACATCCTCCTCGTGCAGCCGTAAGTCGTCCCGATCACCGCTTTGTTTGATGAGTCCACCAAGGAACTCTACATATTCCCCCTCATCTCGATGATCGTATCCCACCACGAACACCACCGCATCGGCCTCCAACGCGAACTGACGGGCACGATCCAGATCCTTACCCTTCTCATAGAGGATCTCCACTGCGGAGCCTAGCACCTTGCGAAGCCCATCCAACGGGGTGACGACATAGGGAGGAAACACCCGGCTCGACCCGTGATCACCGATGTTGGGATAATCACCTCGCGGCCCCAACAACGCCACCTTCTTCACCCGCTCCCGCTCAAAAGGTAACGTTGCCCCCTCATTCTTGAGGAGAACAATCGACTTCTCGGCCACTTCCAACGCGAGCTGGACATGCTCATCGCTCGCTATGAGCGACTCTGGATATGCACCGAGCGGATCAGGAGCATCGGCGAACATGAGAATTGTGCGTACAATTCTGCGCGCCGCCTCGTCGATTACAGCCTCTGGAACGTCCCCTCGTTGGACAGCCCGCACGAGCCGTTTGCCATAGTACTTCGTGTGAGCCATCT
>JAGHDS010000278.1 GCA_021159845.1 Anaerolineae bacterium | reverse complement strand
CTCCTCCATGAGCTGACATGCCCGGGCCAGGGCCTTGACCGTGAGCTCGGGGTCTACGCGCTTCCCGAACCGGGTGGCAGCCTCGCTGGGGAGATTGAGCAGTTTGGCCGTGCGACGGTTGTTGATGTAATCAAAGTTCGCCGACTCCAACAGGATATCAGTCGTCTCCTCCGTGACCTCGGACTCCAGCCCTCCCATGACGCCGGCGATGGCAACCGGCCCCTCCCCGTCGGTAATGAGCAACATCTCCGAGTCCAGCTCACGGTCGACACCATCCAACGTCGTCATGTGCTCACCGGGACGAGCCCGGCGGACGATGATGGCAGGCCGATCGCTCCCCGGCCGCGGTCGCAGCCTGGCATAGTCGAACGCGTGGAGCGGCTGCCCCAGCTCCAACATGACGTAGTTCGTGATGTCCACGATGTTATTGATGGGGCGCATACCCGCTCGACGCAGTCGCTGCTGCATCCATGCGGGCGATGGTCCCACCTGGATGCCACTGATCCTGGCCGCGGAGTACCGTCCACACAGATCGGGATCGGCGATCTCCAGGTCCAGCCAGGGGACATCCGGCCGAATCTCCACCGGCTGGCGATCCAGGATCGTCAACACGTCCAGACGCGCCTGCTGATCGGTGAGCGCCGCGATCTCACGGGCGATTCCCACCATGCTATACAGGTAGGCGAACCCGCCCTTGATGTCGAAGCTCAAGACCACATCGCCCAGGTAATCAGCCAACGGCATGCCGACGGGCGCGTCAGCCGGGAGGTACATGATCCCCGTATGCTCGTCGGACAAGCCGAGCTCCTTTTCGGAACAGACCATCCCCTCCGACCGGACGCCGCGAATCTTGGCCGGCCGCAGTTTGAGCTTCCTGCCATCGTCAGCGTGGCCGTCGATGAGGACCGCGCCCACTTTGGCGAAGGCGACCTTTAGCGGCCCAGGCAGCGGTTTACCCTCATATTGCTTGACGTTGGGCGCTCCGGTGACCACGGTCAGTGGCTCATCACCGCCGTAGTCGACCGTAGCCAACGTCAGGCGATCGGCGTTAGGATGCGGCTCCACACGGATGATCTGCCCCACCACGATCTTGTCTCGATCCCAATCAGCGCCGATGTGCTCGATCGTCTCAACTTCCAGGCCAGCCAGCGTGAGCCGTTCCGCCAGCTCCTCCGCAGGCATCGTGATATCGACGAAATCCTTTAACCAGGAAAGCGGTGCTCGCATATCCAATTCTCCCTAGTACTGATTCTCTTTACACACGCCTAGACATGAGGCATGAAGGCGTCGCGGGGTACTGAGTCAACAAGGCAACGAGTCAGAAGGTCGCCAAAGGATGAGCTCCTTCCCAACCAGCTCGCTATGGCCCATCTGACGCCATAAAAGCGTTCCTCTCATCGTGAAGGATATACGGATTACCGGGCTCGCGATTACCTCGACGCTCCCTCTTCAAGAAGGCAATATAGCCATTTAGCACGCGTCGACACTCATCTGCCATCATGCGCGCTTCCTCGTAACACTCCCGAGACACATAGCCCAAATCAAAACTTGTCCTCAGATGATTAATGGTCTCATCCAGAGAGCCACGAGCCAAATAGCAAAAGCGAATCGTCTCCTGGTAATAATAGCGGCCATACCCTTCAGCAATATTGCTCATGATGCTCTTAGAGGAACGCCGAAGTTGGGAGGCCAGATCCCATTTCTCCTCAGGAGGCAACAATGGAACCAATTCACGATGAACGAAAAGCATGAGCTCTCGCGCCTTCTGCCACGCGGCCAAACTCTCAAACCCGCGCGCTAGCTCTGCTTTCGAGCTTCCCTCCTCCACCATCATCGTCAGCCTCCTCAATGCCCCGTATAGGAACCTCGCTCCTCAGCACTTCGTCACTCGGTGCCTCATCTCTCAGCACCTCCTCACCCGGTGCCTCATCCCTCGGTACCTCATCACCCAGTGTTCCATCCCTATATCTGCGCCAGGAACCTCGGGTCGTTCGAGTAGAAGTAGCGGATGTCGTCGATGCGATATTTCAGCATCGCCGGCCGTTCCACGCCCATGCCAAACGCGTATCCCGTGAACTCGTCTGGATCATAGCCACCGTTGCGAAGTACGATCGGGTGCACCATACCCGCACCGGCGACCTCCAACCAGCCGGTGTACTTGCACACCCGGCACCCCTTGCCCCCACAGAGCACGCAGTCCACATCAACCTCCACGCTGGGCTCCGTGAATGGGAAGTAGGAGCCGCGCAGGCGCATCCGACGCTCCCCGCCGTACATGCGCCTCACAAAGTTTTCCATCGTGCCCTTGAGGTCAGCCATCGTGATGTTGCGACCGACGACCAGCCCCTCAACCTGGTAGAACATGAACTCGGAACGGGCCGTCACCTGCTCGTACCGATAACACTTCCCGGGTAGGATCACCCGGATGGGATTCGGGTAAAATTCGCGCATGGCATGGATCTGGCCCGGGCTGGTGTGGGTGCGCAAGAGCACACGATCGTTGATCCAAAACGTGTCCCACATGTCTCGCGCCGGATGATGCGGTGGCATATTGAGCAGGCCGAAGTTGTACTCGTCGTACTCGACCTCCCGGGCGTCGTAGATCTGGAACCCCATATCGCTGAAGATCTCGTAAATGCGCCGTAGCGACTGCGTGGTCGGGTGTAGCCGGCCCAGCGCCACCGGGCGCCCCGGCAAGGTGACATCCACCGCCTCGGCTGCCAACTGCGCCTCCAGCTCAGCGGCCTTGATCGCGGCCTCTCGTTCCGCGAACGCCTCCTCCAGAGCACGCTTGACCCGGTTTGCGGCCTGCCCTACCTGCGGGCGCTCCTCAGGTGGGAGCTTGCCCAGGCCGCGCATGAGCGTGGTCAACGCCCCGCGACGGCCCAAGTAACGCACCCGCCACTCCTTCAACGCTTCTGGATCGTTAACAGCGGCCAAGGCGGCCAGCGCTTCCTCCTCCAGCGACCGCAATTGCTCTAACATCTCCAGTCCTCCTACACCCTGTCGGTATCCTAATCCACGAACAGCCTCGCCCCCCACCAACCTCTCAGGCAGTCAGGGACAAAAAACAATCGCACTCCGTCAGGGACGAAGTGCGACCTCATCGCATTCCGCGGTACCACCCTGCTTGCTGGCATATGCCAGCCCCTCAGCCCGACGGTCCGGTATAACGGACGATCGGAGGCCCTGATAACGGTGGGCATCCGGAGCGGACTACTGGCCGATCGCCACCTATCGATCGGCGTTCACCCGTCGGCTCGGGAGCGAACTTCGGCGAGTCTCCACCCGGCCGGGCTTCCAGTCCTCGACCCAGCCTCCCTGAGGGCTTCCTCCCGCCTACTCCTCTCCGTCACAGCCTTTGCGTAGGGATCTTCAAGCGATTTAATGGACGGCAAGAGTATACGCCAGCCCGCGCGTTTTGTCAATCGACGCGAAAAGGGTCTGCAGAACGAACGCTTGTAATTGTTCACTGATACCCTACTGGGTCCCAATGGCATCCGGTGAACGACGTAGACCGAGGATTCGGCGGGCGATGTGGATAAAGATGCTTTCGGTGTCAGTCGGCTGGTTCCAGGTGCTCTGGCGGCGGGCGGCCCTCATCCCTCAGGCCCCCTTCTCCCACGCCCAGCGGAGCGAATTGGGGCGGCCAACAAGCCCTTGGCCCGTTTGGCTGCAGGACACACAACTTCGTGAGACTTGATGTACGAGGATGCAGCACAGCTATCCCCTTTTACCCCAACGGTGAACAGCTACGAACGCTTGCACATTAGCTCATACTTATGATATAGTAAACAGCAGGTGGCTTGGGCCTGCTTGATGTGAAAAAGGAGACTGCCTTGCTTAGGGCCCACATATTCCCACCTTGAAAGGCAAAAAGAATTTCTTCCTCTGTGCCCTTCGTCCTCCGAGGCGATACGTAGTATCCTGGGACGTTTCTGAAGCCGGCTTCTCACGTCGATATCCAACACTCATACGTAGGCCCGCAGATCAGCAATCATATAAATCCTCGAATCGTCAGGATGCGGTGACTCGAAGCTTTGCGTCCTAAGACTGGCGTTCGACGGACACTGCTATTCTGCATGGAATGAGGGGCAGTTCCCCTCGAACGACCAGACCATCACAAGAGTCAACGAACGTGCAACCGAGCTGCCCGTTCACGACGACGGAGGGAGGAGGATGCAGAGGAGATTCTCGCCCACGCGTAAGCTCCTGTTCGCCAGTGTTGTCCTGTTCGTACTTCTCATACTGACGGCCGTGGGATTGCCCCGACCGGATGTCTACCCACCTTCTGCTACAGCCGACTCCGATGCAGTCCCCACGCGGGAGGGACTCGCGACCAGTTGGACCTTTCAAGGATGGGTGTACGAAGGAGACGTGGGCTCCGAGTAGCTGCGAGCGACCACGGTCTCCGGTGGGTCTACAGTTCTGTCGTTGCGAGGAGCGCTCTTATGACGAAACCCTATACCTGCTTGATAGGGGATGCCTTGCTTCGCTCGTGATGGCACATATCAGTGGTTCTTCAACTACGCTCTAAGGAGGAGTAAGCCATGCGCGAAGATAAAAGAGTAGGGATCAGTATGGTTCTGGTCGTCTTCCTGCTGGCAGTAGTTCTGTGGGGAGCCGGCCCCATTGTACGCGGTGATCACGCCCACTCCGCATCAGCCGCCCCGGCCCCGCAGGTTTATACCCTGTCGG
>JAGHDS010000294.1 GCA_021159845.1 Anaerolineae bacterium | reverse complement strand
CGGCGCCGGCGGGGGGCTCGTCCAGGAAGAGGATGCGCGGCCTGTGCAGAATGGCTGCGCCTAACGCCAGGCGTTGCTTCCATCCACCGGACAGATTACGGGTCAGCTCGCGTTCTCGTCCCACCAGGCCAGCCATCTCCAACACGAAGCGTTTCCGTTCCTCGAGCTCGCGGCCGCGTACGCCGTACGTGCGGCCGTAGAAGTTCAGGTTCTCCACCACCGTCAGATCGTTGTAGAGGCTGAACCGTTGCGACATGTAGCCAGCGCGGCGGCGTACCTCCGCCGTTTGTCGTGTAGCGTCAAACCCCAATACCGTGGCTCGGCCTGACGTGGGACGCAACAGGCCAAGCAACATGCGGATGGTTGTCGTCTTCCCGGACCCGTTAGGCCCCAGGAAACCGAAGATTTCCCCCTCTCGCACGGAGAAGCTGATATGGTCGACGGCGGTGAAGGATCCGAACCGCTTCGTCAATTCCTCTGTCGTAATGGCATGATTCTGAGTCATGTGTGTCTCAAAAGATGTGTCCTGGACAATCGGCTGGTTGTTTTCGCCCCTCTCCGCCTTGTTCAGGTAAGAGATCGCAGCGCGGCCTTCCTGGGCTGGATTGCTGGATTGTCCGCCGAGGGAATCAATCCAGCCTCAGGCGCCTCAGGATAAGGAATGTCATGGTCGTAATGATGGCCCCCAACAAGGCGAGCATACCTAGCTCGTACCAGAAAGCTTGAATTCCAGCCCCTTTGAGCAAGATGCCGCGCAGAATGACGAGAAAGTGCCGAATGGGCACGAAATTGGACACGATCTGCAACGGCTTCGGCAGCGTTTCCACTGGAACCATGTACCCGGAGAAAATCACCTCGCCCATAGCGAGCACGAACACGAGGAGCAGCGCTTGCTGTTGGGTTCTGGAGATGACGGAGATCATGATTCCCCATCCCAGCTCGACGAACAGGTAAAAGAACGCCAACGTCAGCAGCAATGGCCATGATCCTCGCATTGGTACATGGAACCCAAATACTGTAACGGCCAACAGCAAAAGAAATTCGGTATAAGCCAGGGTAATAGCCGGGATGACCTTGCCGGCGATGAGTTCGAACGGGCGTAGTGGGGTGATCATCAGCTGTTCCAGGGTGCCCAGTTCCCGCTCTCGGGCGATGCCTAGCGAGGCAACCATCAGGGCTACGACATATAGCATGAATCCCAGCTCGGAGGGCACCGTGTAGTTGGCTTCGCGTAGTTCTTCGTTGAACCATACGCGCACGCTGGGCTCGAACCCGCTCAGCTCCGTGGATGGCCCGCTCAGTCGACGGGCGACGATCCGCTGGTTCATGCGGGCCACGACGCCTTCCACGGAGCGCATCGCTGTCTGTGCCGATGACGGCTCCGTGCCATCCAGGATCACCTGGAGCTGGGGGCGATCGGCATCCGGGCGTGTCAGCGCTTTCTCGAAGCCCGCGGGGATGATCACCGCTACGGCCACTGTGCCCGTGTCGAGCAGATGGGAGATCTCGCCCTCATCTCGCGGCCAGTAGTCCAGTCGAAAGGTACCCGTGTTCTTCAGCGCTACCAGCAGCTCGCGACTGGCATGGCTGTGGTCGTAGTCCAGTACGGCCGTGGGCAGGTTCCTGATGTCCTGGGACGTGGAATAGGCGACGGCGATAAGCTCTGTCGCTGGCCCCAGCAAGATGAACAGCGCCAGTAACCAGTTACGCCTTAGTTGGATGAGTTCCTTTTCGGTTAGTGTCAGAATGCGGTATAGCATGTCACGTCAGCCGCTTGCGGAAGAGAAGCACGGTTAAGAGGGTCAGAATCACCCCCATTACGAACAATGTCAACGCAAAAGGCCACAGGATCCCCAGCCCTGCACCTTTCAAGAAGATGCCCCGAGTGATCGTAACGTAGTGGGTCGTTGGCACCGAGTAGGCCTCCAGACGCATCTCTGGCGGCATGGCCGAGATGGGGAAGATCAGCCCGGAGAGGAAGAAGCCCGGGAATAGGAATACCAGCAGGGCGACGATCATCGCCACTTGTTGGCTGCCGATGAAGACGGACATCAGCAATCCCAGGCTCAGGCTGGCCAGGAAGAAATCGGACGACAATAGCAGGAAGAGGGGGAAGCTGCCGCGAAATGGCACGCCAAAGAGCAGTATCCCCACCAGCGTGCATAGCACAACGCTGACCAGGCCGCTGGCGATGTAAGGCAACAGTTTGCCGATGAGCAATTCGGAGCGTCGTAGCGGGGTTGTGATGAGTTGCTCCAGCGTGCCCCACTCCTTCTCGCGGGCCAGCGTCAAGGCCACTGACATGGCCGGCATCGCCAGCACAACGGCGATGAGGGCCGGCACCATGCCGATGACGGATTTGAAGGCCGGGTTGTACCAGGTACGGATGCGCAGATCGATTGCCGTTGATGGCGCGCTCATGCTCTGCCCCAGGCTTTTCACGATCTGGTCGGCGACGAAGTAGCTGGTGTAGCCGCCCAGGTAGGTGAGCGCGTGCTGCCCCGTGTTGGGATCTGTGCCATCCACGATGATCTGGAGCGACGGAGGTCGTCCTGCTTGCAGATCATCGGCGAAGCCGGGTGGGATCACCACTACGGCTCGCGCCTTCGACCGGTCGAGCAGGTAGCGGATCTCCCCCCAGGAGTTCAGGTAGCAACATACGTCCAGTTCCGAGCTGTTATGGATGCCTGCGATATAGGCGCGGGAGAGTGCTGTGCGGTCATGGTCCATCACCGCGACCGAGACGTTTTTGATGTCCACGCTGAAAGCGTATCCCAGCACGGTCAGCAAGAACACCGGTGATACCGTCACCAGGAAGAAGGTGCGCGGGTCGCGGGTGATGTGGACCCACTCCTTGCGCATAACCGCCAGGGTTTTACGTAGATTCACCTTCTCGCTCCATCTGCCGCCGGATCAGGGAGATGAATGCCTCTTCCATGCGAGGCAGGGTCTGTCGAATCTGTTCGAACGGGATAGCCTCCGCGCGAAGCGTGGCCTTGATCTCCGGTAGCCGCCGGGTTGCATCGTCCACGAAAATGTGCAGCAGGTCGCCGTAGGTCTGTACCTCGTACACGCCCTCCAGCCCGGCGACGGCTTTGCGCGCCCGAATCAGGTCTCGTGTCCACACAGCGAGTAATTGTCCGGGGACTAGCTTCTTGATGGCGTCCGGCGTGCCTTGCTCGATGATCTGCCCCCGGAACATCAGGCCGATCCGTGAGCAATGCTCCGCCTCGTCCATGTAAGGGGTGCTCACGAATAGTGTCACGCCCTGGAGGTGGAGATCGGATAGGATATCCCAGAACTCGCGGCGGGGGATCGGATCGCCGCCTGTGGGG
>JAGHDS010000419.1 GCA_021159845.1 Anaerolineae bacterium | reverse complement strand
GGACTACAGGGGGAGCCCAACAAGTCCTCGGCCCGTTTGGCTGCAGGACACACAACTTCGCGAGACCCGATGTACGAGGATGCAGCGCAGCTAACCCCTTTTACCCCAACGGTGAGCAGTTACCCAAAAGCCCGATTCACGGATATTACGTGTCAAATTCGACCACTTCTTGACCGCGCTTTGGCCGGATCGCGTGGACGAGATAGCATAGACTTCGATATAATTATGATAGATGCTTCTGCACATTGTTCCGCTTCACCCCAGTCTGTACGGCTCGTAAGTCATCCAGCCTTCTCAGTGACCCATCTCTATAGGAGGGGAATGATGAAAGTAACGAGACGTGATTTTCTTAGATACTCCTCGCTTGCCGTGCTGAGTGGAGCCCTCGCAGCGTGTGCGCCTGCCACGCCCGCACCAGCCAAGAAAGAGGAGAAGAAGCCAGCGGCAGAAAAGACGGCGGCACCGGAAGAGAAAGTCGAAATCTCCTATCTGGTTCGCTCGGACATTCAGGCCAAGATCCAAAAATGGACGGAGCTGACGGTGAAGGAGTTCCAGGAGCTCCATCCCAATATCACGGTGAAAGTCATTGGTGTTCCCTGGGGCGATTATAATGCCAAGTTGCTAGCCATGTTCGCGGCTGGGCAACCGCCCGAGGTCGCAGCCAACTACGCCGCAGGGTTCCCCACGTTCTATTCCAACCAAGCCATCGTCCCCTTGGACGATTACATCGCCTCAGAACAGGTTGACTTGTCAGTATTCGAGCCCAAGGCGATCGAGGCTGTGACTCGCAAAGGGAAGTTATGGGCTCTACCGCTAGCTCACATGCCAACCATCGTCTTCTATAACAAGGACCACTTCGACGAAGCAGGGGTAGAGCCACCGCCAATCGACTGGGCGGATAAATCCTGGACCTTGGATGCTCTTCTGGAAAAGGCCACCGCCCTCGCCCACGACGTGGAAGATCCTCGTAAAGTCGTATGGGGTGTGTACTTCTGGTACATGCAGCTCGGCACAGCATCCTGGCTATGGGATGTCGATCCGTTCAACAACAAGGGAGGCCCCCAATACACTGAAGCTTACAAGACAGGTCTCGTCACCGAGGTCTATTACAACGCTCCCAAGATGGTGGAAGCCATGCAATGGATAGCCGACCTCACATACAAGCACAAGGTCAATCCTCGCCCCACTGACATGGATGCCATGCAACAAGCATCTGGATGGCCCATGATGACAGGAAAGTTAGCCATGACAGTAGATGGCGGGTGGCACTTCAGTGAATTCGTCGACGTGCAACCTAGCTGGAAGTGGGGCGCCGCTCCACTACCCTATGGTCCCACCGGTGTGAACACGACGCCTCTCTACAACGACTCCTGGATGCTGTGCGCCAAGGCGAAACACCCGAAGGAAGGATTCCAGCTTTTGGAGTACCTCACGCTAGGGAACGGTGCCAAACTTTACGCCGAGATGACAGGCTTCTTCCCCGCGAACAAGACCTTCTACGACATCTGGTTCGACAGCGTGTCAAAGGTGCCCAGCCTCGCTCTGACGCGAGATGAACTGGTACAGGTTGTGTCCAATTCATTCAAATACGGCTTCGCGACTCCCGGGAAGACGCTTGACCGCTATCCGGAGTTAAACTCGGCGTTCAGCCAGACGACCGCCCCCATTTGGAATGGGGAGGTCTCCGTACCCGAGGGTATGGATGTCGTTCAAAAGAAATTCGAATCGTTGATCGCGACCTGGACATAAGCTGGCAGTCTGCACTCTCGAGGTACCTGCATTCACAGCCGGAGGCAGGGGTGGGGCTTGGCTCACCCCTGCCGATATGCATTGTACAGCATTATGCAGAAGGCAAGTGAGCCGGTCCTGTGCCAAGTGCTAAGGAGTGTCAAGTTGACTACCACAGGCAATTACCCCATCAACAAGTCGGACAACTTCTTCAGCCTACTGAAGAGCAGAGGCACTGCTTCCCTCTCCCTTAAAGCCCGAGAAGCCATCTGGTTCCATATTTTCCTGTTGCCTTGGCTGATCACGTTTCTCGCATTTGTTCTTTTCCCCATGATCGCCTCATTTTTGCTCTCATTTACGAAGTACAACGCGATTCAGCCTCCTAAATGGATTGGGATTAAGAACTTTATTCTTCTCTCTCACGACCCGGTCTTTTGGAAATCGATGAAGGTCACGTTTACTTTTACGATCATCTTCGTCCCCTTACAGCTGGCAATCTCTTTATTCCTAGCGATTTTGCTTAACCTACGCGTGCCTGGCATGCGTCTGATCCGCACGATCTACTACCTGCCCGCGATTTTACCAGCCGTCGTAACCGGACTGGTCTGGGTATGGCTGTTCAATCCAGATTTCGGGCTGCTGAATTACATCCTCTACCTCATCGCGGGGATCAAAGGTCCGAACTGGCTGGGCAGCGAGAAATGGGTTATGCCAGCCGTCATTATCTCCGGCCTATGGGGCATGGGCGCGGGGGTGATCATCTTCCTGGCCTCCCTGCAAAACGTGCCGCAGGAGCTTTATGAGGCAGCCGAGCTGGATGGCGCTGGCCTCTTACAACGCTTTCGCAACGTCACAGTCCCAATAATCAGCCCGGTCATCCTGTACAACCTGTTAATTGGCATGATCGGAGCGCTGCAAACATTCGCCCGAATTTACGTACTCACCGGCGGCGGTCCCAACTACGCCTCGTACTTCTATAACCTCTACCTGTATGACAACGCATTCAGCTACTTCAAGCTTGGGCTCGCTTCAGCTCAAGCATGGATATTGTTCGTCATCATCATGATTCTCACGCTGATTATGCTCAGAACATCTGGCCGCTGGGTTTATTACGCTGGAGGTCGATAAGATATGGCGCTCTCCAAATCACGATCGCTACGCATGGGACAAAGAACGCGACAGCGTTTACTCAAGGCTGTTGGCCTGATCCTACTTCTACCTGGCCTGGCGTGGGTCCTGATGCCCACCGTCTGGATGATTTCCGCGTCCTTTTCAACGCTAGAACAAGTTATGCGATTTCCTCCTGACCTGATTCCACATCCCTGGGTCTGGACTAATTTTATCGAGGGCTTCACCTTCCTGCCTTTCGGCCGCTACTTCTGGAACAGCACCCAGATCGCCGTCATCCGGGTGATCGGACAGGTCTTCGCGGCCTCCCTGGCTGGATATGCCTTCGCCCGGCTCCGGGCTCCCGACCGGGATATCCTCTTCGTCATCGTGCTCTCCACAATGATGCTCCCATACACCGTCACCATGATCCCGCAATTCGTTATCTTTAAGACGATCGGCTGGATCGACAGTTTTAAGCCGCTCATCGTCCCCTTCTTCGGCGGCGGGGCTTTCTTCATCTTCCTCTTCCGACAGTTCTTCCGTAGCCTGCCAGAGGATATCTTCGAGGCCGCCCGACTGGACGGATGCAGCTACTTCAGCATCTACTGGCGCATCTTGATGCCACTGTCCATGCCCGTCACAGCTACTTCCGCCATTCTGATCTTCCAAAACTCCTGGCAAAACCTTCTCGGGCCGTTAATCTACCTGAACTCAAACGACAAGTACACGATCCCGCTCGGCCTGGCGACGTTCCGATCCAGTTATGGGGCAAGCCCGTGGAACCTGATCATGGCGGTATCCATCGTCGCCGCCTTACCTCCCATACTGCTCTTCTTCTTTGGACAAAGATACTTACTATCAGGCATAGTTGTCACCCAGAAGTAGCATCAGAGCCTCTCAGGCCAATCTTCACAAACCACCTTTTCCCAACGATGGGAAGTGCCAGTACCTTAAGCCAAGCACCCTCGGGGGCTTCTCCTGGTCGCTTATAAAGCAGCTGGAAGAAGCCCCTAGTCTCAACCTGAGCGACATCACCTATCGCCAGGCACTGCCACTGAGGGAACGAAAGCCTGAATCAGGAGAAAAAAGTAAGGAGTACGACTATGTCCAATCGTCCGAATATCCTTATCTTCATGACCGATCAAGAGCAGGGCGCCGTAGTCGATCCCGGCCATCCCTGCCAGACACCCAACGCGGATCGACTGGCCAGCCAGGGCATCCGTTTCCGCCAGACATACACACCTTATGCCCACTGTTGCCCAAGCCGGGCAAGCTTCATGACTGGCCTTTACCCCAGCCGACACGGCGTCTTCAACAACGTCTGCACCCCTACAGCCATACACACAGGGCTGAACCCAGGCATCACCACCTTCTCTGAATTGCTGCGCGACGCTGGCTATCGGCTAGTCTACAGCGGCAAATGGCACGTCAGCAACGAGGAGGGCCCCGCCGACCGTGGTTGGGAAGAACTCATCGTGACCGCAGGCAAAGGCTGCGCCTACCAGCATCATCGATCGGTCGATCAATGGCGCGAGTGGGCACAGAGGCCGGAGGAAACCGGGCCACGCCAGCGCGGCCAGATACTGCGCCCCGGCTGGGGACACTACCGCCTGTACGGCACCATCCCCGACGGCGGTCCCAAAGGATACGAGAACCTGAACGACTACGCCGTCGTCAGGGCGGCCGTGGACATCCTCCCCGAACTGGCCCAAGGCGACGCCCCCTGGGTCCTCTTCGTCGGCCCCCTCGGTCCCCACGATCCCTTCATCGTCCCGGAGCGCTTCGCCAGCATGTATGACCCCAGGGAGGTTCCCCTCCCGCCCAACTACCATGACACACTGGAGGACAAGCCGCGCGTCTACCAGCGCATGCGTCGCCAGTACTGGAGCCAGCTCACAGAGGACGAAGTGAGGGAATCCATCGCCCACTATTGGGCCTACTGCACGATGGAGGATGCCATGCTGGGCGAGGTCCTCGATGCGCTGGATGCCACCGGCCAGGCGGACAACACGCTGGTCATCTTCATGTCCGATCACGGCGAGTACTGCGGCGCCCACGGCCTCTATATGAAGGGAGTGCCTTCCTTCCGCGAGGCCTATCACATCCCGTGTGTCATGCGCTGGCCCGAAGGCATTCGCAATCCAGGCCGTGACGTGGACGACTTCATCACCCATGTCGATTTCGCCCCCACCTTCCTGGAACTGGCCGGCGTCCCCATACCAGAGGAGATGGCCGGACGCAGTCTTCTCCCCTTCCTGCGCGACGAGAGGCCGACCGACTGGCGAGATACCCATTACACGCAATTCAACGGCGTTGAGCTATATTACACCCAACGCTCCGTTATGACCCGAGAGTTCAAATACGTCTACAACGGGTTCGATTTCGACGAGCTATACGACCTGCGCAATGATCCCCACGAGATGGTCAACGTGGCCGATCGGCCGGAATACCAGGAGATCAAGCGCGAGCTCGTGCGTAAGATGTGGCAATTCGCCGCCGAACAGGGCGATGAACTCATCTTCAACCCCTACGGTACCGTCGCCCTGGCTCCCTGGGGACCTATGGAAGGGTTCCGGGGGGCTTCGTAGCCTTCCATGTCCGAGGAGACGCCGTCAAAGGTCACAGGATGAGGCATCTCCGTCCACACCATATTCAGATAATGCGAACCGGTGAGGGAATAGAATGAACTTCATCTTCTTTATGCCCGATGAACTACGGGCGGAAAGCATCGGGTGCTATGGACACCCCAATGTGGTAACCCCAAACATGGACGCGTTGGCTGCGGAAGGCACCCGCTTCGACCAGTGCCATGTGCAACACCCCGTCTGCTCCCCCTCCCGTTGCAGCATGATGACCGGCTGGTATCCCCATGCTCGGGGTCAGCGCGCCCCCTTGCAGCTGCCTCCGCCAGACAATGACACAATCTGAACCTTAGG
>JAGHDS010000321.1 GCA_021159845.1 Anaerolineae bacterium | reverse complement strand
GCGTTGCATCTGGCGCCGGCGACGCTCCTCGCGCATACGCTCGCGCGCTTCTTGGGCCGGGGATCTCTGCCCCGGACTGGCCAGCTGGGCGGCCAGCATGGCCTCGCGTTCCGCCGCGCGCTGCGCCAGATATTCCGTGTATCCCCCTTTGTATGCCCTCAGCTCCCCACCTTCCAGAAGCCACACATTTGTAGCCAGGGCTTCCACCAGATACCGGTCATGGGTGACCAACAAGATCGTGCCGGGAAACTCAGCCAGCACCTCTTGTAGGATCTCTTGAGACTCCAGATCGAGGTAGTTCGTGGGCTCGTCCAGAATCAGGAAATTGGCTCCCCGGACGGATAGGCGCGCCAAAGCTACCCGGCTTCGCTGGCCCCCACTCAGTGTCTCAATCGTCTGGAACACCTCGTCGCCTGTGAACAGGAACCGGGCCAGAAAGTGCCGGGCTTGCTCCACTGTCATTCGCGGGGCCACCTCCAATAAGGCGTCCAGTACAGTCTGTTGGGGGGAGAGGTCCGCTCGCGTTTGAGCCAGATATCCGATCTTAACGCTGGCCCCCAACCGGATCATCCCGGACAGAGGGGGAATCTCGCCCAAAATCGTCCTCACGAACGTGGTCTTTCCAGCGCCGTTGGGGCCGATTAGAGCGACCACATCCCCGCGCCGGATCTCCAGGTCGGGGCAGCGGAACAGCGGATCTTCTGGCCTATATCCGACCACCAATCCCCGGGTGGCCAGAACCAGATCGCCCGAGCGGATTTTCGTGGTGATGTCTAGCCGGATGCGGCGTTCCTCTAACGGTCGCTCCACGGCCTGCTCTCGCTTGAACCTCTCCAGCCGACGCAGCCGGCCGCGAGCCTCCTTACTACGCTGCCCCGCCATATATCGTCGGACGAAATCTTCGGTCCTAGCGATGTAGGCTTGTTGACGCTCCCACTCTCGGCGCAGATGTTCCCGGCGCTCTGCCCGCTGCACCACGTATTGGCTGTAATTCCCGCGGTAAGTTTCCACCCGGCCGTGGTTCATCTCCCACACTCGGGTGATCACTTTATCCAGGAAGTAGCGATCATGGGCGACGACGACCAGGGCGCCTTTCCATTGAACCAGTGTCTCCTCCAGCCATTCCACGGCCTGTAGGTCGAGATGATTTGTGGGCTCGTCCAATAGGAGCAGGTCTGGTTCCTCCAGTAGGAGCCGGGCCAGAAGGGCTCGAGTGCGTTGCCCTCCGCTAAGGTGAGCTAAGGGCTTATCGTACTCCGAGCGATCGAAGCCAAGCCCACTCAGCACCTGCCGGGTACGCGTCTCGTACTCATAGCCGCCAGCCAGTTCAAAACGGGCCTGCAATTCACCATACCGCGCGAGTAGTTGCTCGAGTTGCGTCTTGTCGTGGGTTTGTTCCATGCGCCGTTCCAGGGCGCGCAGTGCCTCGCCCTGGGCGCGTAGGGGCTGAAATACATCGAGCAGGCTTTCATATAGCGTGCGGTTGTCTGCTTGGGGTGGGTTTTGGGGGAGGTAGCCAATACGCAGGGCGCGCGCCAGCGTAACCGTGCCGCCTGTGGGAGGCTCCAGGCCGGCCAACAACTTGAGCAGCGTGGTCTTGCCCTGCCCGTTGGCACCCACCAGTCCGATACGGTCGCCGTGCTCGATGCGCACATTCACCCCGTCGAAGACGTCCAGGGCCCCGTAGGATTTGGCTAGGTCGCTGGCGACTAGTAACGACACCGCAACTCCTCTCCCAGACTATGAATCCATTATACCATGATCATAAGAAAACCGCCGACCCGGCTACACAGGCGTGCCAGATGGGACTGGTGACGGGGTAGCTGTTCATCATTGGAGTAAGCGAATCGTTCTCATACGTGTTAGCAGCCTCGTGACTTTTGGAGATGCCAGGATGTCCCTGGTTAAAACACGGAGTCCGCAAAGCCGATCACCGTGAGCGATCATCACAACCACTTGCTGGAGAACATGTTCCCGCGAGAAGGTTCTCGTTTCGAATATCAGAGCGAGCTATCCCGTTATATCGGTGCGTAGGACGACATAATCATAATGTGAAACAAACGCGAAGCAGGTAAATCTGGACGTAACTTTACGGGACTTGGAACATCTTAGTATGTGCAGCCGAGTCATTTCAGAGTCATCCTCCACCATACCCTGGTGGGCTAGGGAAAGGCAGGCTGCTTGACAAAGCCCAACGCATGAGTTAGACTGCCTACGGAGAGCTGGGGGTAACATGTCCTGCTTCGCAATATCCTCCGTTCCAGTCGACAGAGTGTAGGGTAAGGTTAGGGGCTGGAAGCGGATAAAAGGTGTGTGAATAAGGTATGTGGAAGATGGAAGAAGAAGCGCAGATGCCTGATGTGTTGAGTGAGCTCATCAACCAGGCATCTGCCCAGGGCTATATTACGTATGATGAGATCCTGCAGGTCCTGCCGGATGCCGAGCAGAGCATGGAGACCCTGGAGGAGTTGTTCGCTCGACTTCAGGAACGGGGCATTCCTCTCTTAGAGGAAGGGGAGGCCGAGCAGCCTACAGCAGAGCTGAAGGATGATAAGCCGGAGGATGAGACGGTTCTGGCAGACCTGTCCACAAGCGATGCCACAGACCTTTACTTCCGGGAGATGGGACGTGCGCGGTTGTTGACGGCCGAGGAGGAAACGACCTTGGCCCGACAGGTAGTAGCCGCACGTCAGGCCTGGCGCCGTCTCCGGCAAGAACCGGATATAGAGCCTACTGAACGAGCACGGCTGAAGCGAATCATACGGCGCGGGAAGATGGCGCGCCGCCGTATGGTGGAAGCGAACACGCGGTTGGTCATTAGCATCGCTAAGCGTTATATCGGCCAGGGGGTTCCCTTCCTGGATCTAATCCAGGAGGGAAACATCGGGCTCATGCGCGCGGTGGATCGCTTCGACCCAGAACGTGGCTACAAGTTCAGCACTTATGCCACGTGGTGGATCCGCCAGGCGGTCAGTCGGGCGGTGGCTGACCAATCGCGCACCATTCGACTACCCGTACATGTAGGAGAGAAGTTACTGCGGTTACGCCGCGCGTCGCAGATGCTGGAGCAGGAGCTCGGCCGTGTGCCCAGCCCAGAGGAGGTGGCCGAGGTCACCGAGCTACCCCCCGACCGGGTGCGTGGCTACTTGCAGGTCGCCACGCAGCCTCTCTCACTGGAGCAGCCAGTCGGGGAGGAAGAGGATAGCACACTGGGGCAGTTCATCGAGGATGAGGATTCGCCCGCGCCGCCGGAGGCGGTGGAGCTTGGGCTCCTGCGAGAGCGCATCAATGAGTTGCTCGATACGCTCAGCCCGCGCGAGGCCCGGATCCTGCGTATGCGCTACGGTCTATACGATGGGCACAGTTACACTTTGAAGGAGATCGGCGACAAATTCGGGCTGACACGCGAGCGTATCCGGCAGATCGAAGCCGAGGCGCTCAGCCATCTGCGTCATCCTAGCCGAAGTCGGCTGCTGCGTGATTTTGTGGATTGAGAACCTTCGAGCAGACGCGGGAAGGGTTATGGACGCCATGTTAAGCGAGGACGATGCCACCGTTGAGGAGTTGCCTGTTTGGCTCCTGGAAGCCGGGCGCGAGCGGGGGTTCGTCACCGTCGATGAGGTGTTGGACGCGATCCCAGAAGCAGGTGATGAGCCAGAGGACTGGGAGAGCACCTTGACCGCGTTGCGCGAGGCCGGGATCTCCTTACAAGAGGAAAGCGAAGACGCGGAGATACTGGAGGAGGAGGTCGCCGACGGCGCATCTCCGCTCCATGATCTGGTGCGCTACTACATGCAACAGATCAGCAAAACCCCCTTACTGACGCCTGAGGAGGAGAAGGAGCTGGCCTGGCGGGTTGTGCACGGCCAGGAGGCTGCCAAGCGTTTGAAGGAGGAGCCGGATCTCGACGATGGGACACGCGCCGAGCTAGAACGACTGGTCAAAGATGGCGAGAAAGCCCGAGAACACCTGATCAAGGCCAACACCCGCCTGGTCGTAAGCCTGGCCAAACGCTATGTGAATATGGGCCTTCCCTTCCTGGACCTGATCCAGGAAGGGAACATCGGCCTGATCAAGGCCACCGAACGGTTCGATCCATCAATGGGGAACCGCTTCAGCACGTATGCCTCATGGTGGATTCGCCAGAGCATCCTTCGCGCCCTGAGCAACCGTGGTCATGCGATCCGGCTCCCGGTGCACAAACGTGACGCTATCCGGCGTATGAAACGCATGAAGCAGGAACTGTACAAAACGTTAGGTCACGAGCCTAGTGACGAGGAGCTGGCCGAGGCATTAGGAATATCCCCGCGAGAACTCGCTGAACTACAACGGCTGGCAATACGGACAATCTCGCTGGATCAACCCGTGGGGGAGGATGAGGAGACCACGTTGGGCGAGTTAATCGTGGATGCCGATGCCCCAACCCCCTTTGACGTCGCTTCCCTCAGCCAGTTGCGAGAGGACGTGCGCGCTGCATTGGAGTCGCTGAATGAACGCGAGCGAGAGGTGCTCTACCTCCGTTACGGGCTGGATGGTGGTGAGATGCGCACGTTACAGGAGGTTGCTGAAGAGCTGCATGTGACCCGCGAGCGTGTGCGTCAGATCGAGTCGCGGGCACTGCGCAAGATGCGATCCCCGCGTGCCAGACGATCGCTGGCCGGGTATGCAGGTGGTCAGGTAAGCACCCGTGTGCCGGAGCGTCCCCGGCTCAGGCCGCACTTAGCTCCCACTCCACAGAAGCCAGAGGAGAAGGAACCACCCGAAGACGACGAGAAAAAAGCCGAGTCTACGAGCGAACCCCCGCCTGAGCTGAAGAAACTACTGATGGAGCTTACCTCGCGTGTGCGACGACGTTCTTCACGATCGCGCCGTAGACGGCCACGTCGAGGGAACGAGGAACCGTCGGCGTGATCAATGTAATAACAAAGCGAACCCATCGTGATGCGGCCCCGGGTTTAACTGCCCACGCCTCATCCAGGTTTACCTCCCCTGCCCGCGCTTCCACCATCTAACACAATGCGCTGAATCACAACAGCGGCCTGGAGGACATTGACCGCGCGATAATCCGCCACTTCGTCAGCCCGATCTCCTACCAGGATGGTTAACATTCCCATCTCCCGAGCCGGGACCAGGTTGCGCGGGCTATCCTCCACCAGAATGCACATCTCCGGCCTCGCGCCAAGAATATCTAATGCCCTCTGATAGGCCAACAGAGCAGGTTTGCTGACATAACCTACATCAGCCACGTCAATAATTTGCTCAAATGCGGAGGTGATCCCCAGCGCATCCAACACGCGCTGGGCATGGGCTCGCGTCCCGTTCGTGAAAACCACGCGCCGTAGTGGGATACGCTCCAGCGCTTGGCGCAGTGCCGGATCAGGTGAGAGGAATGCCTTTGGGTCGAAATTGTGTACATACTCGAGAAAATCGTCCGCGTTGATCTGTCGCTCGGCTAGTAGCCCGGCCATAGTGGTGCCGTATTGGCGGTAAAGCCGGCTTCTCAGAGTAGAGACCTCGTCACGCCCGAGGCCGAGATGCTGGACCATCCAATCGTCCATCAGCTCGTGTATGCGCCGCATCACACCCGCCTGTCGCGGGTACAATGTATCATCCAGATCGAACAAGACGAAATGCAGGTCACGATCACTCATGCTAGTTAACTCAACCTATCCTATGCGCTAACGCTTTCATGTCATCTTGACCACGACATCTCCGATCACGTTAGCTGCCTCGTCACCTCGATCGGCTGCGTTACTCAGGTGACGATAAACCTCCCGGTACTTCAACATCTCCACAATATGATGGACGTCCTCCGGCCCTTGGAACAACGCTGCGATGGCCTCACGATATACCTTCTCGACCCGGTTCTCCAGTGCCTTAGCCCGCTGAGCGTGCTCCGCCGCCACACCCGGATGATCCGATAACCGACACATGGCCAAGTAAATCTCGTTGGCCGCCTCCCGCAATAACGAGACCATGCGCTGTAGATAGCTGTTGGGTTGGATGTTCAGCAACGTCATCTCGTCCACGGTCGTATAGGCATAGTCGAGTACATCGTCAATGGTTCGGGAAAGGGCGAAAATATCCTCTCGGTCGAAGGGGGTCACGAAGGTTCGGTTGAGTTCATCAACCAAGATGCGGCGCATCTCGTCGGCCTCCTCCTCCGTACGCTCGACGGCCTCCGCTTCCTTGGGATCATTCGTTCGCATGAATTGTTCCAGATGTTTCAACCCCTCCAGGGTCTTAGCTGACTGCTCGATCAGCAACTGGAGGAAGTTGCTCTGTCTGGGTCTTAAAAGGCCCTTAATAAACCCCATAGCAATCCCCACATGAGATAGAAATAATGCTCCTTACCCCACACGCCACTTGGCAGCAAGAAGAGTATACCCGGCTATGGCCCGGCTGACAAGAACAAGCGGATCAGTAGGTAACTGTTGGATGCATCATTGCTGCTATGTTATAATGTCTCGGCTCCGAGTGCGTTTTAACTTGCGAAGGGAGGCGTCATGCCGCTTGATGTTCGAATCGGCGATGTCGTTCGATTGCGTAAGCCCCATCCTTGCGGCAGCTACGAATGGGAGGTCGTGCGGTTGGGAGCGGACATCGGCATCCGATGTCTCGGGTGCGGCCGGCGCGTGTTGCTACCCCGCCGCCAATTCGAACGCCGGGTGAAGACCATCGTATGCCGTAACTCCTCGTCTCCTCCCGCGGATTGAGCACAAGGCGCGCTCACGTGTCAACCCATCCCCAAAGAGGCTTCGCCCCCGTCCTCGCGAACCGTCCCTTCCGGGCGCTATGGATCGCCCAGGCGCTCGCTCAAACGGCTCAGAACAGCATTAATTTCATGCAGATGGTGCTGGTTGAGCGCATGACGGGCTCCAGCACGCAGATGGGGTTGATGATCCTCTCCTTCACGCTGCCGGGTATTTTGGTCAGCCCCATTGCGGGCATCGTCGTTGATCGCGTCCCTAAAAAGTGGGTGCTCGTAGCCTCTAATGCGCTGCGGTTCCTTCTCACGTTGGGGTATTTCGTTATTCTAGGCCGGCTGTGGGGATGGCATCTCCTGCTCGCGATGTACGGGATCGCCTTCACCCTCGCTACGGTAGGGCAGTTCTTCGGCCCGGCCGAGGCGTCCACAATCCCCCTGTTGGTCGGCCATCACAATCTGGTCGCGGCTAACGCACTGTTCAACCTGACGCTCGCTGGCTCGCAAATCATGGGATTGATCATCTTGGGGCCGCTCGCGGTGAAGCTGGCCGGTGAGCGCGGCGGCTTCGCGGTAATCGCCATCATGTACGCACTGGCCGCCTATTTTGTAGCCCATATCCCCAGGGATCAAAGACAGGAGATCTCCACAGCTACTCGAGGCGGGTGGGCTCGGATATGGTCGGACGTGAAGGCTGGATGGGCCTTCGTGTTGCGAGAGCGTGATGTGGCCATAGCGGTCTTCCATTTGACAACCATAGCGACCCTCGTCATGATCCTGGCCATGCTGGTCCCGGGCTTCGCCGCACGCGTGCTGGGCATGGCCCCAGAAGATGCCGTGATCGTCTTCGCACCGGCCGGCGTGGGAATGCTGCTCACGACCGGATTTCTCGGTCGCTGGGGGTATCACCTGCGCAAGGATGTCCTCGGCCACCTGGCCCTGGTAGCTACCGGGCTTGTGTTCGCCACGCTGGGCATATCGAGCTACATCTTTCAACACCACCAGATGCGATTGGCGACACCGTCGGCTGGCTCGCGCTTCATCTTTCTCATCATCGGGCTGAGCTTCATGCTGGGACTGTTCATGTCCGCCACCAACATTCTGGCCCAAACCATCATACAGGAGCGGACTCCCTCCCACCTGCGCGGGCGCGTCTTTGCCGTTCAGTTCATGTTCAACAACCTGGTCGGCATCCCGCCCATGCTGACCATCGCCGGCCTGGCCGACTGGCTGGGCATTCCTCCAGTACTGATCGGTGTGGCCTTCGCGATCTTCGCCGTCACCGCGGCCAGCGCGTATGCGCTTTACGGTCCGCCCCATTCAGGCTGGTTGCACCCACCGCTGCGCGTCCCCCCAGAGCGGGAACCCGATCAAGAGGATGTCGCGTGAAATCGTGGACACGTCTCAGCTTCAGGACGGAGAGGCCCGACCTCTTGGAAAAGTAGAGTTTCTCCGCGTTGCCGCTTCACGAGCTACCCGAGCGATCCCCGCAGCGCCCCCACACGCGACCCATTACCCGATTGAGGCACACCCGCGTTTACAGCATGTTTGTGGATTGAAAGCCGTTCTGGTACAATAGCGGCACGTGAGAGGGGAAACCTTGAGGGTCGCCATTGTTCACGACTGGCTGAACCAGGTCGGCGGGGCAGAGCATGTGCTGGAGGCGTTGAAGGGACTATTCCCTGATGCGCCGATCTATACCAGCATATATGATCCAGATCGGATGCCCGCCAATTATCAGGCATGGGATATCCGCACGTCATTCATGCAACGGCTGCCCGGCGTCTCTCAACATCATCAGTGGTTTCTGATGCTGTACCCATTCGCGTTCGAGGCATTCGACCTCTCGGGCTATGATCTGGTCATCAGCAATAAAAGCGCTTTCTGTCACGGGGTCGTAACGCCGCCGGAGACGTTGCATATCAGCTACTGCCTGACGCCGACCCGCTTTGTGTGGATGTACGAGGCCTATCGCCAGCGTGAGCATATCGGGCAGCTGTCCAATGCAGTGTTACGCGTGGTGATCCCCTGGCTGCGGCTATGGGATCGCGCGGCTGCCGATCGGGTCGATCGGTTCGTGGCAATCTCTCGGGCTATCCAACAGCGGATTCGCAAATACTACCGGCGTGAGAGCGAGATCATATATCCACCGGTCGATACGGACCGATTCCGGCCATTGGGCCAGCCTCCCGGCGAGTATTTTCTCGTCGTGTCCCGCCTGATCCCATACAAGCGCATCGACATCGCTGTGGACGCGTTCACCCGGCTGGGATTGCCATTATGGATCGTGGGCGATGGGCGCGACAGGGCGGCATTGGAAAAGCGCGCTGGGGATAACGTGCGGTTCCTGGGCCGGGTCAGCGATGCGGAGCTGGTCTCGCTCCTGCAGGGCTGCCGGGCGTTCATCTTCCCCGGGCTGGAGGATTTCGGAATCGCCCCGCTGGAGGCGATGGCATGTGGCCGCCCTGTGATCGCCTACGCGGGTGGAGGGGCGCTCGACACGGTCGTTGAGGGGAAAACAGGGCTTTTCTTCCGGGAACAGACTCCGGAGGCACTGGCGGAAGTCGTTCAGCGCTTCGCTCCGACCGATTTCAACCCGGCGGAGTGCCGGGCTCAAGCCGAGCGGTTCAGCCAGGCAGCCTTTCGGGAGCGGCTCAGAACGTTCGTCGAGTCACAGCTCGCTCAGCATCGGAGCATGTGATCGTCGACGAGGAAGGGAAGGCCGTGGAGCTTCGGGCATACTGGACCATTATCCGGCGGCGTTGGTGGATACCGATCGTGCTGGTGGTGTTGACCGCCCTCTGGTGGGTGGCCGTTCGCCGGCCGTGGCAGCCGCGCCCTGTCACCTACGTTACGTCCCTCAGCTTCAGCGTGGGCGTGCGGCCCGAGCCACGCACGGGCGATTACTACACGTACGATCGCTATTACACCTGGCTGGCATCGGAATATCTGGTCGATGACCTGAGCGAGGTCGTGCGACGAAGCGAGTTCGCGCAGGCAGTTAGCCAGCGGCTGGCCGATCGGGGCATCATGGTGCCGCCGGGAGCGATTCAGGGTAGCACCCAGGCTGGAAAGCTGCACCGGATACTCACGCTCTCCATCACGTGGGGAGATCCGGAGCAATTGGCGGCCATCGCCGATGCGGCCGCGGCCGTTCTCAGCCAACGAGCGGGGGCCTTCTTACCGCAGACGATGGCAGGTGAAGTCGAGGCACACCTCATCGACCGTGGCGCCACCGTTCCCATCGGCCCAAGCTTGAAGGAACGACTGGACTTACCTTTGCGTCTATTCCTGGGGCTGGTCGTTGGGCTGGCTCTGGTGTTCTTGTTAGATTATATAGATGACAGCGTGCGCGGCCGGGCCGACTTAGAGCGTATGGGCATTCCCGTCCTGGGCGAGATACCCCGGTCGAAAAAGAGGCGATTATGGAAATCCAGGATTACCTGAAGATACTACGCAAGCGTGGGTGGATCATCCTGCTCGTGGCCCTGCTGGCGGCGGCGGGCGCCTACGGGTTCAGTAAGCTGCAGGCACCGGTATATCGGGCCAGCGTCAAGCTGAGCATAGAACCTGCCCGATACGACTGGGGGCTGAGCAACACGGTGAAGGACATCCTGCGCAACTACGTTTTGAACCTACGCACGCACAAAATGGCCAACCGGGTCATCGAGCGCGCCCAGCTAGACATGAACTCCTACCAGTTCTTGAACCGCGTGACCGTCTCCGCGGATCCATCCGATTTCAGCATCCAGATCGATGCCGAGAGCCGCTCGCCGGAGGAAGCCAAATTGATGGCCCAGACAATGGCGGAGATATTCGTCGAGGATCGGCAGCGGTGGAATCAGGAGCAGGACAAGCGGGATCGTATTGATGTTAACATCGTCGATGACGTACGCGACGCTCCCCAGGTGCGCCCGAAGCCGACGCTTAATGCTATCGCGGCCGGTCTGTTGGGCGCGCTGGTGGGAGGGGCGATCGTTTTCTTCCTGGAATGGATGGAAGCCGATATCCTGCGCTCGCCGGAGA
The DNA here is from genome assembly GCA_021159845.1 of Anaerolineae bacterium. Lineage (GTDB taxonomy): Bacteria > Chloroflexota > Anaerolineae > DUEN01 > DUEN01 > JAGHDS01. The sequence goes on along the minus strand of JAGHDS010000321.1, from coordinate 2,460 downwards.
GCGTAGAGCGAACTCTGGGCATCCCGGTCCTCGGCACGATTCCCACTCAGTCGGGTGAGACACATCACCGGGGCCGCACTGAGCGTCATTCCGGCGAGCTAGCTCAGCACACCACATAGGTGAGCACTATGCCTTTAGACCTGATTACGATTACCGAACCTCGTTCACCGGCGGCGGAAGCCTACCGCAGCTTGCGCACCAATCTGGAGTTCTCCAGCCTGGATCATCCGCTGCGCACGTTGTTGGTCACGTCGCCTGGCCCTGATGAAGGGAAGTCGACCACGCTGGCCAACCTGGCGGTCACCACCGCGCAGACTGGCCGTCGTGTCATCGTGGTGGACTGCGACCTCCGCCGCCCCCATCAACACGAGATCTTCGGCGTCACCAACGGCGAGGGCGTGACGACGATGGTGCGCGATGAGGGCGCTCTGGCCCGCCCGCCACTCCAGGAGACGGAGGTCCAGGGACTGTGGGTGCTGCCCAGCGGCCCCACGCCACCGAATCCAGCCGAGTTGCTGGCATCACAGCGCATGACGCAGGTCATCGAGCGGCTGGCGGAACAGGCCGATCTCGTGCTGTTCGACGCGCCACCTGTAGTGGCCGTGACGGACGCGGCTGTGTTGGCCAGCAAGCTGGACGGTGTGCTCCTGGTCATCAACGCGGGGTCAACCAAACGCGAGCTTGCTCAACGCGCAAAGGAGATCCTCGATCGCGTGAACGCCCGGCTGATCGGCGCCGTGCTCAATAACGTCGTCCTGGACAGTGCATTGCACTCCTACTACGGGGAGTAGGCGGATGAAAGGCCTGATTCTCAGCGGGGGCAAAGGCTCGCGTTTGTACCCCATCACCTACACGAACGCCAAACAGCTGGTACCTGTGGCCAACAAGCCAGTGTTGTTCCGGGTGATCGAGGCCATTCGGGATGCAGGCATCACCGATATCGGCGTGGTCATCGGAGATACGGGGCCGCAGATCCGAGAGGCCGTGGGGGATGGCTCCCGCTGGGGGGTGCAGATCACATACATTCAGCAGGAAGCGCCGCTGGGACTGGCCCACGCGGTCAAGATCAGCCGGGATTTCCTGGGCGATGAACGGTTCGTCATGTTCCTGGGCGACAACGTGATCGAGGGAGGGATCAGCCCCCTCATCCGTCAATTCGCCGATAGCGATTGGAATTGCCAGATCGTGCTCACCGAGGTGGACGAGCCACAACACTACGGTGTTGCAGAGTTGGATGAGGAAGGCCGGATCGTGCGGCTGGAGGAGAAGCCCAGGCAACCACGATCCAACCTGGCCCTGGTGGGGATCTACATGTTTGACCACCATGTGTTCGAGGCGGTGGAAGCCATCCAGCCGTCATGGCGAGGCGAACTGGAGATCACCGACGCCATCCAGTGGCTTATCGACGCGGGCTATCGTGTATACCCGTACATCCACCGCGGGTGGTGGATCGACACAGGCAAGCCCATCGACATGCTGGAGGCGAACAATCGAGTCCTGGAGGAGCTAACCCCACACATTGAAGGTGTCGTCTCCCCGGACTCGGAGGTCAAGGGGCGGGTGATCATCGAGAAGGGGGCAGAGATCATCGACAGTGTAATCCGTGGCCCGGCCATCATCGGCGAGGAGACGAAGGTGGTCAACGCGTATATCGGCCCCTACACATCCATTTACCACCATTGCCATATCGAGCGCTGCGAGATCGAGCATTGCATCGTGTTGGAACACAGCCGGATCGTGGATGTACCCCACCGCATAGAGGATAGCCTGATCGGCCGTAACGTGGAGATCACGCGCTCGCGGGTTAAGCCGCGAGCGTACAAGATGACGCTGGGGGATAACAGCAAAGTCGGATTGCTGTAACGGTGATGCTTCGTTCGCTTCCTGCATTGAGACAGGCCCTGAGCCAGATGGAACAGATCATCCTCACGCAATCGGCCGCCGCGGCGTTTGAGGCGGCCGATCTCGTTCCCGCCTACCGCGTGCGCGAGACGGAAGACGTGGGCCGTGAGGCGCGGCTGTTGGCCTCGGCGGTGGCCATCCTGGCCGAGCGAGTGGTGCGGCTGGAGAACGCCTATGGGCGCTGGCGACCGTTTGAGCCCGGCCCCTACTTTGACCTGCGTCCCCAACACGCTGCGCTCATGTGCGAGATCGAGGAGCGCGGCAATCTGGTGCATGTCCGGCTCTACGCCGATTTACTCTCGCCGTCAGTCCGGGCAGCGGAACGGTTTTGCGTCGAGCAGTTCTTCCCCGCCGTGCGATCCGCTTCCACAGGCACGTCAATGGGTTCCGCCATCGCCCGTCTGAACGAGCTGCGCGAGCAAATTTGGCCGAAGATGCAGGCGCGCCTGGCCCGGGTCGAACAGGTGTTGACCAAGACAGTATCTATCCTTACGGAATCGGGGCATGTGTGCTTCATGGTGGCATGGGGTGCCGCCGAGGAACGGAGGCGCACGATCT
>JAGHDS010000470.1 GCA_021159845.1 Anaerolineae bacterium | reverse complement strand
TTCGCTATGGTCAACCCGATGCCACTTCCCCCGCCGGCGCGGGAGCGGGACTTATCCACGCGGTAGAAGCGCTCGAAAATGTGATGCAAATGCTCCGGTGGTATGCCGATGCCGGTATCTGAGATTGACACCTGGATCTCGTCTTCTGCCCTTCTCGCCGTGATCCGTACCGTGCCCCCGGCGGGCGTGTACTGCAATGCGTTGCCCACCAGGTTCAGTAATACCTGTCTCATCCTGTCCTCATCTACCACAACATCTGGCAAGCCCACCGGAACGTCCTCTTCTAGCCGAACCCCCTTTTCGGCGAACTGGGGGGCGAGTAACCCCACCGTAGCGTCCACCAACGCTTTGATGGAAGCCCGGCGTCTTCGTAGGACGTAGCCACCTCCCTCCACCTTACTCAGCTCCTGCAGGTCGTCGACGAGCCTCTGCAGGCGGGATGCCTCACGATGGATTTTCTGGAACGTCTCCGCGTTCGCGGGGAGGACGCCGTCGATAAGCCCCTCCAGGTAGCCCCGAATGGTGGCCAGTGGGGTACGTAACTCATGAGACACATCGCCGATGAGCCGCCGACGTATCTCCTCGTTCCTTTCCAGGGCCGAGGCCATGCGGTTGAAGCTGACCGCAAGCTGTGCGAGCTCGTCCATTTCACCTGTGGCCGGGTTGCCGGGCACGTGCACCCGCTCGTCGTAGTGCCCATCGGCGATTCGCTGGCTGGCCTCCATGATCCCCCGGATCGGGGCCACGAGCTGGCGCGTGACCAGATACCCGGCGATGATCGCCGCAACGGATGCCGCCAGCACCGAAAACGCGATCGACTCGGTGATGGCAGCGTGGAAACTAGCGAAAAGGCTCTCGTTCAGGTCGATCGTCGAGGCCTGGCCGTTGGCCACCTGTCGCATCACCGTTTCCATGTCTGCTACGTGCCGATTGAATGCGGCAGGCGCGACGAACTCCGTCGCCGTCGCCAATACCGTCACTCCTACGAAGATCACTGCCATGTAGGAGAGAAATATCTTCCACCCTAAGTGTCTGCGGATGCTTTTGAGCATCAATCTACCTCATCCACGAACCTATAACCTACGCCTCGAACGGTCTGGATCAGCTCTGGGACCCCGAGCTTTTGCCTGATGTGCCCGATGTGCACATCTACGACCCGGGTTTCCCCGTAGTAATCGTGCCCCCATACGTGCTCCAGTAGCTGCTCCCGGCTCATTACCATCCCGCGATGCTCCGCCAGCGCCAGGAGCAGGCCGAACTCGGTGGTGGTCAGCTCTATGGGATTGCCGTCCACCCACACCTGCCGCCCTCCAACATCAATGCGTAGATGTCGGAAGGAGAGTATCTCGGGAGACTGTTTCGCGCTCAGGCCGCGCATCCGCCGCAGCGCCGCCTTGACGCGGGCGACAAGCTCGTGGGGGCTGAACGGCTTGGTGACATAGTCGTCAGCACCCATGGAGAGCCCGACGATCTTGTCCACCTCCTCCGTTTTGGCGGTCAGCATGATGACGTAGGCATCGGACTCCTGGCGCATACGGGAGAGCATCTCCAGGCCATCCAGCCCCGGCAGCATGATGTCCAGGACCACTACGTCCGGCCTGAAAGCACGCACTGCCTTCAGGCCGGACACGCCGTCGGTGGCGGTGTGGACCTCGTACCCCTCCCGTCGCAGGTAAGCGCTTACCAGGTCGAGGATATTCTGTTCGTCATCCACGATCAGGATCTTGGCATCCGACATGTGATCGCTCCCAGTCCGGTTGCTCCGAGCACCGAATCATGATGCGTTCTGATGAATTCTAACACAGGTGTTCATGTATTGCCATTCCTTGGGGCCGGTCGACCTGGCCCCCGCTCATGGCGACCTAACGGGAAGATAGGTCGGCGGTGGTTCCCGTCACCTGAGCACCGCGGGGAGATAGAGGCGCGACCGCAACGCGTCCTCTATCCAGTTAATGATCAACACGGTGGGCGTCGCGTCGGGGTGAGCGATGGCCTCCATCTCCGAGTAGTGGCCGTAACCCGCCAGATAGCTGATGGTCACATCGGTGCCGATGGACTCCAACTGGCTCTTGAAACGCAACGCCTGTTCCGTGAGGTTGAGCAGGTCATCCTCCGCGTATAGCAGGTAGAAAGGCGGCAGCACAGTGCCGGATATAACATAAGTCGCTGGGGATGCCTCCTGAAGTTGGACGGTGTTGGTGAAACCGCCGTGGAAGGTCTGTGTGACGACGTTGCCCCAGAAGGCCTGGTTAAGGCTGGTCAGATCGTAGGCGCCGCTCATGCTCACCACGCCCCGGATGGCGGGTCTTAGCGTCGCGTAGTCGCCGTCTGTGGCCAGGAGGGACGCGAGGTGAGCGCCCGCGGAATGGCCGAAGATCACAATCTTCCCGGGGTCTCCACCGTTCTCTTCAATGTTATCCATGACCCAGCGGAAGGCGCTGGCGACATCGTCGATGTTGTCGGGATACCAGGCGGCCTTGGTCCGGTGGGACGCGTTCTCCGGCAGGCCGCAGGTGTACCTGTCGGGGCAGTACTGATCGGCGATGAAGACCTGGTCGGAGGTCAGCCGGTAGTCGATGACCACGGTGACCCATCCCTTCTCGCCGGTGAAGGGATAGGCCACAAACTGGTACCAGTCCCTGTACCCGTCGGTCCAGCCCCCGCCGTGTACGAAGAAGACCACCGGCCGATGGCTGAGAAGCCCGTGTGCATCGGCCGGGCGGTAGACGGTCAAGGCGCGAATCTCGTACCCCTCCTTGTCCGAATAGATCTTGTTGCCGTCGTCCTCTCGCATGTCGGTGATGGTGAAGGGCGTCGTGCCGTAGATGAAGCTCTTCTCGTAGATGGTGTAGGTGGTGGTCAGGCCGATTACCGGTTCTCCCCATCCTTGGGGCAGAGGTCGGGGGGCGGCGATGGTGTGTCGTCTCGGGGAGATGGGAGCTGAAGCGGCCTTGGATGCCTCGGATGATGCGGGACCTGTCGCCAGGGGCAGGTAGGTACGATGAACCGGCCTCCGTTGGGCCAGCACAGCGGAGGCGACCTTGTCCAGCCACGCCCGTCTCTCGTAAGGATGGTTGAAGTCCCACTGATGCACGAATGTGTGAAGCGTCTCGCTCAGCGTCGGGGAGCCCTGGAGCGCCGTCAGCGGTGTATCCATGCTGATGGGGAAGTACTTTCCCTCTCGCTGCAGGCTGCGGGCGACGAGTTCCCCGTAGATGTCCTGGATGGCGGCGTCGGTGCGCAGGGAGTCGGTGTAGGTGTAGAACTCGCGCCCGTGGACATCATCCGGCTGTGGGTTGAGGGGATTGTAGTCACAGGCTGGGTAGCCGCTCAGGGTGTGGGTGGCCCACGGCATCCCCAGGCCGTCCATGAGGGCGATGCAGTCTCGGTGGGAGTAGTAATCGGCCAGGGAGTGGATGTAGATGCCGAATGCTTCCAGCGATCCGGCTCGGATGCCGGTGGTGATCACGGCGGTGCGGGTGTATCGGCATGATGCCTGTATCACGCTGAACTCCCCCGGCCCGCCCCAGGCATAGGCCTCGTAGGCGGTCAGGGTGTCCGTCAGACCCCATCCCCAGTCGTGGAGGGCTCCCACCTCCTGTGCGTTATTGTGAGGGAAGTGGAAGAAAGGCGAGTATGGGCCGAACCTGGAAGTTATACAGTGATCTTTGTCCTTCACGCTGCCCCACATCGGCCAGATGAGGTGGCCGTGGGGTTTCCGACCACATACCTGGTCCGGATCAGGTGTGGGATAGAATCCGCCGTCGGTGCAGTTGGCGTAGGACACGACGTCGCCTGGCCCGATCTGCTCCGAGTCCACCAGCTGGTCCCAGATCTGTAGGGTGATGCTGTCGGTGATGGAGAGGCCTGCGGCCAGCGCCAGCGCGTAAGTCAGGTCATCGTGGATAGTGCTGATCTCCTCCCAGTCATCCCCTGTCTGACCGGTATACGGATCTCGAAAGTGGATGGGTTCCTCGGCGAATGCCCAGGCAAGGCCAGCTCCCAGGAGCAGGGACAGCCCAAAGGCGATGAGAAGC
>JAGHDS010000206.1 GCA_021159845.1 Anaerolineae bacterium | reverse complement strand
GACTCATACAGCTCCGGGTTCTGCTTGAATATCACGTTGATCTCGGTCATAAAGGGCCCCGGGCATAATGCGTTCACCGTGATCCCGTACGGCGCCCACTCCAGGGCCAGCGTCTTCGTCATCTGGATCAGCCCGCCTTTGCTGGACGCATACGGCGTGCGCTCCTCCAGACCCACCAGGCCGAGGATGGAGCTGACGTTAATCACGCGACCCCAGCGTTGAGCGATCATGTAAGGCCCCACGGCTTTTGCGCACAGCCACGGCCCCTTCAAATTGATATCGATGATCTGATCCCACGTCTCCTCGCTCAGTTCCAGGATAGGGCCGCGCTGGTTGATCCCCGCATTATTCACCAACACATCGATCCGTCCCAGCTCCCGGATGACGCGCTCCACCATCGCGTTTACCTGCTCGGCTGACGAGACATCCGCCTGGATGGCGATCACGCGTTGGCCGGATTCCTGCGCGATCTGCTGGGCCGTCGCCTCGGCCTCGTCCAGGTGGCGGCTGACGATGGCCACGTCCGCGCCGACGCCCGCCAGTGCGGAAGCCATCGCTTTGCCCAGCCCCTTGCTGCCGCCTGTCACCAGGGCCACGCGGCCGTCCAGTCGGAACATGTCCAGTGGATTGGCCATATCAGGATCCCTCCTCCGTGTTCAGTTTTCGTGCGTAGCTGGGTGATTGACCACGTTCTGCGGCGTTCCCTTCAGAAACGCCCGGATATTGGCCACCGTGGTGTCTAGGATGCGTTCCAGTGCCTCCTTGCTGTTGAAGGCGATGTGGGGTGTAAAGACGACGTTGTCCCGTTGTAGAAGCAAGTGGACACGCACGGCCATGCGGAGCTTCTCCTCGGCCGCGGGCGCTTTCAAGAGCTCTTGCTCCTCTGTGATCCACTCCTCCCCTTCCACGACGTCGAGCCCGGCCCCGGCCAGTATCCCTTCGTCCAGCGCCCACAACAAAGCATCCGTGTCCACTACACCCCCGCGAGACGTGTTGATCAAAACCGCCCCGCGCTTGAGCCGGGAGAGCCGCTCCCGGTTCATGAGATGATGTGTGCTCGGCAACAGTGGCACGTGTAGCGTCACGATGTCCGACTGGGTCAACAGGTCGTCGAGGGAGACGTAGGTGAAGCCCAAGACATCGGCTAGAAGTTGATTGGGATGCACGTCATAGGCGAGGACGTGCATCCCGAACCCACGGGCAATGCGAATCACATGGAGACCGATGCTGCCCGCCCCGACGACGCCAAGCGTCTTCCCGTATAGATCGAAGCCACGCAGCCCTTGGATGGAGAAATCACCGCGTTGGGTGCGCACCCATGCCTCGTGGACACGTCGGGATAACGCCAGGATCAGGGCGAAGGTATGCTCGGCTACCGTGTTCTCCCCATAGTGGGGCACGTTGCACACCGTGATCCCCCGCCGGTCGGCGGCCTCCAGGTCAATGTGATCATAACCGGTGGAACGCGTCGTGATGAGTCTCAGGTTCGGGAGCCTCGCCATGACCTCATCAGTGATCGGTTCCTTGATGAACACGGAGAGGATATGCGATCCGACCGTCCACTCATCTATGCGACTTGGTTCCAACGGTTCTGAGTAAAACCGCGTGTCGAGGTCCTCTAGCCGGCTAGCCAGGTATTCCCGTGCCTCCGGTTCGACGCTATAGAAGGCCGCACGCCATGTCTTCGGGCTCATTTTTCTCCCTCCACGGTTGCCCTTGGGCATCGATTGGGGGATGATCAGGTAGCTTTCGTGTGCTCGATTGCCTGTTCGGCATGATAACTGGACCGCACCAGCGGTCCTGACTCGACCCAGCGGAACCCACGCGCCAGGGCCTCCTCCTTGAGTTTGTCGAACTCCTCTGGCGTGTAGTAGCGGGCGATGGGCAGATGGAACCGACTGGGTTGCAGGTACTGCCCGATGGTCAGCATGTCGACGTCTTGAGCGCGCAGATCGTCCATGACCTCCAGTAGCTCGTCCCACTCCTCGCCCAGCCCCACCATCACCCCCGATTTGGTGAGGCCGTCTGGGACCATCTCCTTGGCCCGGCGTAGCAACTCCAGAGATCGCTGATACTTCGCCTGGGGCCGGACTGTTCGGTACAACCGTGGCACCGTCTCCACGTTATGATTCAGCACCTCCGGCCGAATGTCCATGAGGCGCTGCAAAGCGTCCCAGTTCCCCTTGAAGTCGGGGATGAGCACCTCGACGGTGCACCCGGGCACCAGCTTGCGGATCCACTGGACGGTCTCGATGAACACGCTGGCGCCGCCATCCGGGAGGTCATCGCGAGTTACAGAAGTGAGCACAGCGTGGCGCAGCCCCATCAATTGGACCGTCTCCGCCACGCGGCGCGGCTCCTCGGGATCCAGAGGGTCCGGGCGCCCCGTCTTGATCTTGCAGAAACCACAGGAGCGTGTGCATATATCCCCCATCAGGAGGAACGTCGCCGTCCCGTGCCCCCAACACTCACTGATGTTCGGGCAACCCGCCTCCTCACAGACGGTGTGCAAGGAGTGGCCGCGTATCAGTTGCTTAATACGTCGGTAGTCAGGTGTATCTTGCACGCGCACGCGTAACCACGGAGGGCGTCGCCCGCGCGTGAGCTGTTCCTGTTGCCCTCGCCGCCTGGTCCTGGCTGGCGGCGGAGAGGTATGTTCGGACATCTTTCACCCCATCTGACTTTTCTACATCCAGGGAGGAGCGTTACCTCCTCCCGAGCCTGTCATGAAAAACCCTAGTGCCAGCCTGTCTCGGCTGTTAGGTGTGGATGGCTTGTCCCAACGCTGCGTGGGCGGCCTCCATCACACTTTCCGAAAGCGTAGGATGCGCATGTACGGATCGAGCGATCTCCTCCACGGTGAGCTCCCACGTCCGGGCCAGCACGAGCTCCGGCAGTAGCTCCGTGACCTCAGGGCCGACCAAATGGGCTCCGAGTATCTCGCCGTACTTCGCGTCGACGATGATCTTGGCGAACCCCTCTCGATCGCCGAGCCCTAACGCCTTTCCGTTGGCCTGGAATGGGAATGTGCCCACCTTGATCTCATAGCCGCGCTCGCGGGCCTGCGCCTCCGTGAGACCCATGGATGCAACCTGCGGTTGCGTGTAGATGCAGCGGGGCATCCACGCGTAGTCCTCGATGGGAGTCGTCTCATAACCGGCGATGTGCTCAGCTGCCACGATCCCTTGCTTGGACGCCACGTGGGCCAGGGGCATCTTACCGGTCAGATCCCCGATCGCGTAAATGCCGGGGACGTTAGTACGCATGTAGCCGTCGACCACGACAGCTCCCCGCTCGGTCTTCACGCCGATCTTCTCCAGGCCCAGGTTCTCCGAGTTGGGCTGCACACCGATGGCGACCAATATCGTGTCCCCCTCCAGCACCTGGGATCCATCCGGCCCGGAGACGTGCACGCGTGCACCTTGGTCCACTGTCTCGATCCCCACCACGCGCGTCTCGGTGAGCGCCTTGATGCCGCGCCGTCGGAACGCCCGCTCCAGCACCTTGCTGACCTCTTCGTCCTCCAGCGGCGCCAGTCGGGGCAACATCTCCACTACGGTGACCTCGGCGCCGTAGGACCGATAGATATGGGCGAACTCCAGCCCAATGGGGCCAGCCCCAACAATGATGATGTGTCCGGGCACCTCCGTACGCTCCAGCGCCTCTCTGCTGGTGATGACGCGCTGGCCGTCGATCGTGATGCCCGGGATGGAACGAGCCCGAGCGCCAGTGGCCAGGATAACGTGCCGGGTCGAGAGCACCTGATCGCCGACGGCCACACGCTCGGGGCCGAGCAGCCGCGCCGTCCCCTTTATGACCTCGATGCCGTTTTTGCGCATCAGGAAACCCACGCCGCGCACCAGCCGGGCGGAAACCTCGCGGCTGCGCTTGATCGCCTGGCTGTAGTCTAAGGTCAGGTTATCGAAGCTGAACCCGAACTCCTTGCCCCGGCCCAGTAGATCCACGACCTCCGCGTTACGCAGTAGCGATTTGGTGGGAATGCATCCCCAGTTGAGGCATATGCCTCCCAGCTCGTTGCGCTCGACCAGAGCTGTCTTCAGGCCCAGTTGGGCGGCTCGGATGGCTGCCACATAGCCGCCCGGCCCTCCGCCGATCACCACGAGATCATAGAAAGCCTCATCGTTCACAGAATCTGGCATACCTGCACCCTCCCCGGTGAGGATAATAGAAGAAATTCTATCTCGCAAATCGATGTTATGTGGGGAACACCTTGTGTGGGTTCATGATCCCGTTAGGGTCGAACACCTTCTTGATGCCTAGCATTTTCTCGATCGCCAGCTCTCCCAGTTCCTTTGGAAGAAACTCCTTCTTTAGCAGGCCGATCCCATGCTCCCCGGAGAGCGTACCGCCCAGCTCGATGGTGGCGTTGAATACAGCCTCAGCGGCCAACGCTACACGATGCATCTCATCGGGATCCCGACGATCACACATGATGTCCGGGTGGAGATTGCCATCGCCGATGTGCCCAAACGTCGGGATGATGACCTTGTACTCCCTGGCTATGGCCTGAATACGACGGATCATCTCCGCGATTTTGGAGCGGGGTACCACGATGTCCTCCGTCAGACGGCTGGGTTTGATCACGGCTAGTGCCGGGGATACATTGCGGCGCGCCGTCCATAGCCGGTCCTCTTCCTCGGGCGTTGTAGCGATCTCGACAGAGAACGCGCGCATTCGGCGGCATATATCCGCCACGCGATGGATCTGCGGCTCCACTGCCTCGGGCTCTCCGTCAACGGCGATGAGCATCAGCGCCTCGGCCTCTACGGGCAACCCCAGATGTAGTTTTTGCTCCACGGCCCGGACGCACGTCTGATCCATGAGTTCCGTGGTGAGTGGGAGGATACCCGCCGATAGGATGGCATTGACGGTGTTGGCCGCATCTTCCAGCCGTTCATAAGCGGCCATGACGGTTGCCCGGGCTGGCGTGGCGGGGAGCAATCGAAGCGTGATCTCAGTGACGACGCCCAGAGTGCCCTCGGAGCCGACGAAGAGCTGCGTCAGGTTATACCCTGTCACGTTCTTGATCTGTCGCCCACCTGTGTGTAGCACCTGGCCGCCTGGGAGCACGACCTCCAACCCCATGACGTAGTCCTTGGTGACGCCATACTTCAGGCAACGTGGCCCTCCTGCGTTGGTCGCTACGTTGCCACCGATGGTGGACATATAAAGGCTGGCGGGGTCGGGTGGGTACATCAGCCCGTATGGGCGGAGTGCATCCTGCAACGTTTGGTTGACGACCCCCGGCTCGACCACGGCAACCATATCATCCGGGGAGATCTCCCGGATGCGGTTCATCTGAGCCATGTTGAGCACAATGCCTTTGAGGGGGACCGACCCACCCGCGAGGCCGGTGCCGGCCCCGCGCGGCACGACTGGAATACGCTCCCTGTCGGCGATTCGTAGCACAGCTGCCACCTGTTCGGTGGTCAACGGATTCACCACGACGTCTGGTGCGCCCTCTGCCCAGGTGCCGTCGTACGAATATGTGATCAGCTCCTCTGGCCTCGTGAGCACACGTTCGTCCCCCAACGTCTCTCGTAGCTCAGTTAGGATCCGTTCGGGAATTGGCATGGATCACCCACTCCTCGTTGGCATCAGCCGGGGGCTGCGACTGGGCGTGTTCGTATGCCTCGTCCAATACCTGCGTCAAGTGTCGCACCCGCACGGGAACGCCATGCTCTCGAAGTCCCATCTGGATCTGCAGGACGCATCCCGGGTTTCCCGTAACTACCGTGTCTGCCCCCGTCTCGGCGATTTTTTGAATCTTATCGGCCAACAGGCGGTTGGACATCTCGGGGTGGGTCAGGTTGTAAATACCAGCGCTCCCGCAGCATCGGGTGCTATCTCGCAGCGGCCTGAGTTCCAGGCCGGGGATCTTGCGTAATACCTGGACAGGTTGCTCTCGGATCCCCTGGACGTTGGCCAGATGACAGGGTTCGTGATAGGTAACCGCGCGGGGGACTTCGCCGATCGGCGTGGAATCGTCGATGATCTCCGCCAGCCATTCACTTATGTCACGTACGCGATGGGCCATCGCTACCGCCCGGGGGTAGTATTCCGGGTCGTCACGCAGCAGGTGGGGGTACTCCTTCAGCATACCCGCACAGGCAGCGCAGTCGGTCACGATGACGTCCAGGTCATGGTAGCGAGAGAAAACATCGATATTGCGACGGGCCAACTCCCGCGCTTTGCGCTTATTGCCTTGATCCTCGTGGGGCGCCCCGCAGCATACCTGGTCGTGCGGCGTAACGACCTCACACCCATTGCGGGTGAGCACGCGGATCGTGGCCTGGCTGGCATCGGCCAGAACCTGGCTCATCATGCAGCCCAGGAAGAAGCCCACACGGTAGCGGCGCTGCCCCCGTGCCGGTGTGATCTCCTCCAGCCGGACGTGCAATGGTCGGTCGGGCAGCTTGGGCAACAGGCCCTCCATGTGATACAGCACCTGGAAGATGGAGTGTCTGTCCTTCAGTGCTCGTAGTAGCGGGCGTGCCACATGGGGCAGCCCCAGCCTCTGATATAGGCGTGCCAGCTTCATGACGGGCTCCAGGGCCCGAGCCGAGCTCAGGAAGCGATCGAGGATGAGCCGCCCCCACCACGGCCGCCCGACTTGCTCCGCGTAAGCGGCCCTTCCTTGCAGGATGAGTTCGCCGATGGGAACTTCGGCCGGGCAGACTACGTTGCAGGCGCGGCAGTCCAGGCAGGAGTAAAGATAGTCGGCTATCTGAGCGGTCAGGCCGATCTTGCCGTCCTCTACAGCCCGTAGAAGGGCCAGCCTGCCCCGAGGCGACATCATCTCCAGCAGCGTTTCCTGGTATGTCGGGCATACGGGCAGGCATCTGCCACAGTGGATGCATCGTTGTAGCTGATCGTAGTCGGGTAGCTCCGGTCCCGTGACTTGCTGCCCCGGGATCGTCCGCTCTAGCAACGAACTCATGAGTGGCCCTCGTGCCACATAGGATCGAGTGATTGAAGTGTGCCGGTCGGCCTATGGCCCTGGGAATATCCCACAGTGGTCATCAGTATGCCTCCAGCGCGAACGCGGCCGGGTGAGCAACGCTCCTGCCCGACCGCAGTGAGAAGGTACCTGACGGCCAATGTATCAATGGCTCCGGCCAACGTCTCCAACGCCGGGCCTAGGGTTCCATCCCAACCGGAGGCCGAGGAGCGGCCCTCCAGGCGGCTTCGCTCTGCACTCGTCCCGCACTCAGGTCCTCATCCGTCATCCGGGCGATAGTGCGTCCCAGCCGTACAGCGTAGTTGGTGCCCCGATCCCAGGGGTATACCTGGCTCATGCTGGCGAAGTATAGGCCCGGCAGTGGTGTTGCCAGGCTGGGGATCTGCTGAGAATAATCGACCGATACCACTGGTTGAGCGTAGGCCGCGCGATGAAGCCATATCCCCTGTACCCACGAGCGTTGGAAATCGGGGTTAAATCGGGCCAACGCGGGTAGGAACCGGTCTGCCAGTTCCTCTGATGACATCTGGAAGTGCGGGTGAGTTGGCGCTAGGTAATCCCCGAGGTAGACGAGATGTTGGCCGCCATACCGCTCCGCCTCGATATAGTTGGTATGCTCCACCAGGGCCAGAAAAGGAAAGCCCTCCTTCTTAGGTAAGTTGACCCAATACAGCCCATCTGTCAGGGGGCGATCCAGGGCAACGGTCATCGCGAGGGCCCCAATCGACCGTAGCCCCAGCAATTTCGAACGGTATGCCTCGGGCAACGCGGGCGCGATGCGGGCCATCGTCTGAGGGGCGACCGTGCTGATCACCGCGTCAAAGGACTCTTCGCCTCTGTTAGTGGTAACGGTGAGTTGATGATCTTGTGGTTGGATCTGTTCCACTCGCGTGGATGTCCATATGTGGGCGCCGCGGCGTTGAGCGGCTTCGGCCAGACGATCGACCAGGGCCTGAAAACCACCTTCAAAGTACCCGAGCGCCGGACTTCGCTTGTAGATGCGCGCCCAGAACCAGGCTAAGTTTACCGTCTGGTAGTCGTTACCGAACTTGCCGGCCAGAAGCGGCTCCCAAAGCGCCTGATAGGCCCGTTCCCCCATCCAACGTCTCAGCCATTCGTGGGCGACGTGGCGCTCGAATCGGCGCCAGTCTCGGCTTACCCAGCGGAGATAGGCGATAACCAGGCCCATGCGGAGCTTTTCCAGCAGGGAGAGGTGCGGAAACAGCAATAAGCGCAGGGGGGAGTCGAAGGGGTAAGGCTTGCCCTGGTGATAGATCGCCGTGATAGGACGGCGAAAGAAGACGGGGACTCCCAGTTCTCGGGCGAGGTCGATGACATCGCGGTCGGACTGAAAGACATGGTGGTAGAAGCAGTCCAGCGGCCACTCCCAGTTGTCGGCCCGGAAACCAGCAGCCAGGCCACCGAGTATCCCATCGCCCTCATAAACCGCCACCGCATATCCGCGACTTGCCAGCTCGTAAGCGGCTGTCAGGCCCGCCACCCCGCCGCCGATCACAGCGATGCGCGCTCGCTCAACTGTGGTCTTCATCCCATCCGCCGTTCCCTGACGCATACTCATGCGGCTCGGTCCAGGCGACCGGACTCAGCCAGGTAGCGTTCGACATCCGAGAGAGCTTGACGGTAGAGGCGCAGCAGGTCCTCATCCGTCCCTTTGAACTGCGTAATCGTCTGCCGGGAACAAGCGGCGCAGCCGCGCATGAACTTGTAACTCCCGTTTGTACATCTCAGGCATCCGTTCAGGCGGATCATCAATAAGGAGAACGCCAGGCTCTCGGGATGAGTCTCTGGGAGCTCAGCCGCCCGCCTAACGAGGTCCTGCCACTGGGGTCCTCGCAGGTCTTGAAGCTCCGAGATCAGGCGCGGTGGGAAAAGTATTTCCGCTTTCGGATACGCAGGTACAGGCATATGCCCTCCTTCGAGCAACCCGGCGACCGCTCATGGCGCGAAGGGCTCGGAGACGTCCCCCGAGCCCCAACGCGTCTTTGGATATTATGATAACGACGCACGCTCCCCTGTCCACAGCGAGTATGCGGTCACCACGGCAAGCTACACGTCCTTCCGGATTCAATCCCCCCTTGGGCTCTTGCGATACCCGCAGTATAGCACCCAGCTAGTCGGCCCCATCCTCCCCGGGCTTGCGGTCAGCTGCCGAACCCCTGCGTCGTCGGGATTGAGCTCTTCGAGCCTTGGCCTGCGCCTTGGCCGCTTTCGCCGCCTCTTCCTCGGCGTACTCGGTCGGGTGTATAGCCGCGTGATATTCCAACGGCACAAGCAAGGCCTGTTTATCATAAATCATATCCTGGTGGCGGTCATAGACGGCCCGCTCGAAGTCGTGGTTGGGTTTGATGGCGCCAAAGGGACAAAATTCCGAGCAGAGACCGCAATTCATGCAAAGGGAAGCGTCAATGTAGAACTCGGCCGGCCGGGAGATCGGCTTCCCCTTCTCATCCTTGTCGCGCACGATCCAGATGCACTGGGTCGGGCAGACCTTGGTGCAGATACCGCATGCTGTGCACAGGTCCTTGCCCGTAGCCGCGTCATAGAGGAGCATAGGAGTGAACCGGTAGCGCTCCGGGATGACCCGCTTTTCCTCCGGGTACTGGATGGTAAAGATGCCTTCCTCATCAGGCATTTGCTTCAAGATATCCCGGCCACCGGCATATCGACTGGGTATTTTGCGTATGTCATCAACGTAGGTGTAGAGCCAGTGCTTCATCGTGACGCCCAGGCCCTTCAGCACCCCTTTCCCAAACATGAAGCTGCCTCCCAATTCCGCTGGCTCCTGCGCCTAACGATCCGTCTCACCGAGGACGATGTCGATGGAGCCCAGGTTAATGATCGCGTCTGCCACCTTATAGCCCACGGACATAGGCCCTAACGCAGTCAGGTTGACGAAGCTCGGTGCCCGGATGTGGTATCGGAAAGGATTCGGGCTGCCATCGCTGACGATGTAGAACCCGAGCTCTCCCTTGGGGGCCTCGATGCGGCTATACACCTCGCCCGGGGGCACGCGGAGCAGGTGTTGTTTCTTACCGCTCTGTATCTCGCCGGGTGGGATATCCTTAAGTGCCTGTTGCAAAATCCGGATCGACTGACGGATCTCCGCCACGCGCACCCGGTAGCGGTCGTATACATCGCAACCGTGATATACAGGGATCTCGAAGTCAAAACGATCATAGATGCTATAAGGTTCGGCCTTACGGATGTCGTACTGAACGCCCGAGGCGCGAAGTAGTGGACCCGTGACGCTCAGAGCGATGGCGTCTTCCGGCGATAGGTATCCCACCCCCTTACAGCGGGCGACCACGATCTCATTCTCGGTCAACAAGCGTTCTAGCTCGTCGACGCGTCGAGGCAATCGCTCATTCACCAGGTAGCGGCACCTCTCCAGCCAATCCTCCGACACATCATGAGCGACGCCGCCGAAGCGCATGTAGTTGCACATCATGCGGCTCCCCGCGGCCTCCTCGAACAGGTCCAGGATCAGCTCGCGCTCCTCGAATGCATACAAAACAGGGGTGAAAAACGCCCCCAGGTCGTTGAGTAGGAACCCGATCGCTAGCAAATGGTTGATGATACGCGTAAGCTCAACCATGATGATTCGGAGGTACTCGGCCCGCTCGGGCACCTCGGCCCCGATGAGCTTCTCGACGGCCAAGGCGTACCCCAGGTTATTCGACATGGAGCACAAATAGTCCAGGCGATCGGTGAACGGCATGTTCATCAGGTAAGTATTGCGTTCTCCGATCTTCTCATGATTACGGTGCAGGTACCCCACTTCTGGCTCCAAGCCGACGATGGTCTCTCCCTCCAGCGTCACGATCATGCGAAAGACGCCGTGCGTGCTGGGGTGCTGAGGGCCAAAGTTGACTACGATGCGCTCGGTGGGCAGGTCGCCCGTCGTTCCGAGGGATGGATCCGTAGGCAGCCGGTATTGTACGATCGGCTCCTGCCATATCTCCGGGTCCCAGCCCTCTGGGTAGAAGACATTGTCGTGCCAAGGTGCTCGGTCCTCGGCCAGCACATGATGTCCGTTCGGATGGCGGCTGCGGAACGGCTTGTGTTCCTCCTCGTAATACGCCTCATGCCAATCCTTGCGCATAGGATGGCCGTTAAAGCCCTCCCATAGCAGGATCCGCCGCAGGTTGGGGTGGCCGGTGAAGCGGATCCCGTAAAGATCCCAGATCTCGCGCTCCTGAAGTTCCGCCCCAGGCCATACCGAGACAACCGAGGGAAGCTCGGGGTTCGACTCCGGCATACGCACCTTGAGGACGAGGGGACCACCGCCGCGCTTAGTGGAGTAGAGGTGGTAAACGACCTCAAAGCGGTTGGATGCGTCACGGCCTTTGTAGCCTAAATAGTCCACGCCGGTGACGCTGGAGAGCAAATCGTAACCTTCGTGATCACGCAGATATGTGCCCAACTGCAACAATTTATCGGCTGCCACGATCAGTGAGCCGTTTTCCAGCCGCTCCAGCACGGCTCCGGGCACGGCTTCATGGTAGGGCAATGTCTCTTGTGCAGACATCTCCGACATGACTGCTCCTTATCCACGTGGGCGCCCAGGTGCGGTTGTAAGCTATCGCTCTGGGCATTTGAAGCCGCAGCGCATCACGCTTCAGACTGATCCTCGACGGTTTGGGCGCCCTCTGTTGCTTCTGATCCATCATCATCTGGCCTCGGTGCCAGCGTCCGCTTTCGTATCTCCGGCACACGACGTGGGTCAAAGATGTCCGGGCCGAGTACCGGGACAGGAATCGCATCCTGGCTTCCCTTCCGGTACCACGAAACCTGGGTGATCGACTGTTTGGCGATCTTCTCGCGCAGCTTCAGGACGCCATGCAACAACGCCTCGGGAGTTGGAGGACAACCGGGCACGTACACATCCACCGGAATGTACTTATCAATCCCGGAGACGACATTGTACCCGTCCTTAAATGGCCCCCCGCTGATAGCGCAAGCCCCCATAGCGATCACGTACCGGGGCTCGGCCATCTGGTTGTAGATGCGCACGATCTGAGGCAGCATCTTCTTCGTTACCGTGCCGGAGACGATCATGAGATCGCTCTGCCGGGGCGAAGGGCGCATAACCTCCATACCGAAGCGGGCGAGGTCATAGCGGCCGGCAGCAGTGCAGATCATCTCGATCGCGCAACATGCCAACCCGAACATCATGGGCCATAAGGAGGTTTTCCGTATCAAATTGTAGATGTAATCGACGGAGGTGATCACGACATTGTGCTGTAGTTCCTGGGGAATTTGCCCCTGCCGATACTCTATGGACCGATCTTCATCCATTCGCGTGTCTCCTTTGAGACCCACAAGGGGAAAATCCATACAGTGAGCGCTCACACGCCATTTCTGGCGAGGGCAGCGCGGAGCGCCCTGCGTTCACTTACACTCGCGCTAAGCGCGAGAATCCTCGCGGTCATCGTATGGTCGGGGGACCGGAGCAGCACCGGGGGCAAAAAACAACCCGGCTGGCCGCGCGGTTGTACTCGATACGCAGACCGAGGGCCGCCCATCGCCTAGACTGTGTGGAAGATTTTACAATAGGTCCAGTGGTCTCGCAAGTTCGCCAGGGCTGTGCACTTTTTGCCCAGCTTGTCATTACACAGACAGTTGTAATTATGCCCTGTTCTCCCAGGCACGGCGAACGACATGGAGGGGCCTTAGCCCATAAAACGTGCTCGATCCCATGCGCCTCTCTGCCACCAGGTGCTCAACGCCAGGTGCTTTAGTGGCAGATGGCCCTCATCCCTCATCCCCCAGATCCGATCGGGGGAGGAGGACTGCGGAGAATGGTATCAGGCCGTTTAGACCACGGAATGCACAACTTCGCTACGCTGGACGCATATAGGGTGCTACGCCAATCGTACGCATATGAGTCACTCCCTCATCCCAACGGTGAACAGTCTCCATGAGCAGTTGCACACCGCATAACGATGAAAGTGGACGGTCGATGCCGATGAGCATAAGAACGCAGATGACGCTGATGTACGCAGATCCTCACGGACCATCCCGATTTTGCCCTTTCATCTGCGTAGATCGGCTTCTTCTGCGTCATCAGCGTTCATCCATTCTATTTACGG
>JAGHDS010000162.1 GCA_021159845.1 Anaerolineae bacterium | reverse complement strand
CTCCCAAACTACTATGGTGTTCAGCGGTTTGGCGTCAATCGGGACAATGCCATACGGGGGCGGGAGGTTCTGTTGGGGGGCAAGGGGCCGCGCCAGCGATGGCTGCGACGGTTCTTCCTCTCCGCTTATCAATCGGCCCTCTTTAATCTCTGGCTGTCGGAGCGTATCCGGCGGGGCTGGTTCGACCGGCTGCTGGTGGGGGACATCGCTAAGAAGACGGACACAGGTGGGTTATTTGAAGTGGAGGACTTGGAGGCGGAGATCGGCCGCTTCCAACGTAAAGAGATCACGTATACGGGGCCCATCTATGGGGCCCGTATGCGGTGGGCTAATGGTGACCCGGGCGCTTTAGAACGGGAGATATTGGAGCGGGAAGGGGTGACGGTGGAGATGCTTCGCCGTGCCCGGCTGGACGGGAGCCGTCGCCCGGCGCGCCTTTTCCTGCATGATCTTCGCATTGAAACGTGTCCCCAGGGTCTTCTATTCACATTCACCTTGCCTAAGGGCGCGTATGCGACAACCGTGCTGCGGGAGTTTATGAAGACGGAGGCCAGATTGCCTGAGGAATAGCTCAAGACCTATCACTGTCTGGCCCTGTGGGCGTATTTATGTGATAATTGTTCACCGTTCTCCTACTGGATCCCACTGGCGTCCGGTGAGCGATGTGGACGAAGATGCTCTCGATACCAGGCGTCTAGCTCCAGGTGCTTTGGCTGCGGACGGCCCTCGTCCCCCAGACTCCCTTCCCAGCGGAGCGGGTTGGGAAGGGGGACTGCAGGGGGGAGCCTGATAAGCCATCGGGCCGTTTGGCTGCAGGGTACATAACGCCATGAGACTCGATGCACGGAGACGTAGCGTAGCTAATCTCTCTTACCCCAACGATGAACAGTTACGTTATGTGAAACACTTGCCAAGCGCGGATGAGGCGTGTTACAATGTTTTTGAAAGTTCGTCGATGAGGAGCGATGTGTGGTCCGGCCTTTCGGCTTGCGTGATGCCTTTTTCGTGCATCGATTACAAAAGAGAGGAATATGGCTGGCCGTTGACCAGGTGTTGGTCCATGCCCATTCGCCCTTGTGGATCGCGCTGACGGCGCCGATCCCCTGGCATGTGAATGGGATGGCGACCTATGTCATGCGGACACGGCGCCAGGGCCGACGGTTGGATGGGTTCATCCAGGTGCGTCGGCGGTGGGACCGGGCAGAGGCAGACCTTGTCTTTATCTCGCCCGATCTGGGAGCAGAGAGAGCTCCAGAGATATGGCATCGGCTGTTACAATATTGTTGCCGGAAGGCGGGGGATAATGGTGTGCAGCGTGTGTACGCCTCGTTGCCTGACGATCGGGAGGAGCTGGGGGTATTTCGCGAGGCTGGGTTCAGTCTGTACGCTAGGGAGAATATCTTCCGGTTGAAGTTGCCGACGATGTCAGGATTTCTGACGGGTGATGGCATACGAGCGGCTTATGAGGTGAGTGATTGGCAGTTGAGGCGTCTGTACATGCAGCATACGCCTCGGCTGGTTCAATTGGCGGAAGGGGCGTCTGGAGGGGATACCTTGCCGCCTTTTCTGAGCGATGTTGATTGGGCTGTTGTACAAAACTACGTGCTGGTGGAGGATCAGGAGGCATATGGCTTCATCCAGGTGTTAAGCGGACGAGATGGTCATCTCCTGCGCCTGTGGGGCGATACGATGGACAGCGAGCGGATGTCCAGACTGTTGGGCTGGGGGATCGCAGCCGCCAGAGAACAGTCGATGCGGCCGGTTTACTGTGCCGTGCGGGACTATCAGGGCGGATTGCGGGCGCTTTTGGAGGAGAGCGGCTTCGAGTACGTAGGGCAGAGGGCTCGGTTGGTGAAGCACGTCGTGCGGCCCGAGCAGGTCCCGGTCGGCAATGCGGTGCCTGCTCTGGAACCACGCACTGAGGCGATTACGACCGTTTCCGGGTTGGGTGTGGGGGGCAATGAGGGGGGAGTGCCTCTTCCGTTGCGTGTGGAAGAGCAGCAGTTTGTGATGATCGTGAAGGATGCTCATCCGGCGCGGCAACCTGAAGTGCCTGTGGCGGGATGAGGTTCCCTTGGGTGACATTTCTGAAATCGGATCCGGAATCTCCCCGGAAGGGGAATAAATCCTCTGGTTGTTGCCGAGTTGCGATCGCGTGTATCAGGCTTCGTGCTTTCGTAGGCATTTGGCGGCAACCGGATGATGCTTGAGGTGGAAGGCTTAGTGAGACAACAGAAGATTACAGATGATTTGGATGCCCTGATGGCTGTATTGCCACCGCGGATCGAGGCGGCGTTGCGGGTGGCCGACCAGGGCGACCAGTTAATTGAGGTTGTGATGGATCTAGGCCGTCTCCCGGAGGCCCGCTTTACAGACCGGGAGATCACGCTGAGCGATCAGGAGGTTTCCGAACAAGACCTACAGTACGTCGTTGAGCGCATCGGGGAGTTCACCGATGATAATCGGGCCGGCATCGAGCGCACCCTGCACCGTATCTCGGCTATTCGTAACCGCAAAGGGCGTATCGTTGGGTTGACTTGTCGTGTCGGCCGGGCGGTGTATGGAACCATCGACATTATCGAGGACATCATCGAGTCGGGCAAGAGCATCTTGCTGCTCGGCCGGCCTGGGGTGGGTAAGACAACTCTGTTGCGTGAAGCGGCGCGCGTGCTGGCGGAGAAGAAGCGCGTCGTCATCGTCGATACATCCAACGAGATCGGTGGTGACGGTGACATCCCCCACCCGGCGATCGGGCGGGCTCGGCGTATGCAGGTGGCCACGCCTTCCCTCCAGCATGAGGTGATGATCGAGGCCGTGGAGAATCATATGCCTGAGGTCATCATTATCGACGAGATTGGGCGTGAATTGGAGGCGGTGGCTGCCCGGACTATCGCTGAGCGGGGCGTGCAACTGATCGGTACAGCGCATGGCAACACGTTGGAAAACCTCCTGATGAATCCCACTCTGTCCGATCTGGTGGGTGGGGTCGAGAGCGTGACATTGAGCGATGAGGAGGCCCGGCGCCGGGGCACGCAGAAGTCAGTTCTGGAGCGACGCGCCCCCCCGACCTTCGATGTCTTGGTTGAGATTAAGGACCGCCAGCGTTTGGTGGTTCACCATGACGTCGCAGCGGCTGTAGATGCCTTGCTGCGTGGGCGCGAGTTGCATCCTGAGGTGCGTTATCGGGACGCCGAAGGGAATATCCAGATCGAGCGAGCTCCTGTGTCCATGCCGGTCGCTCCACAGGCGCAGGGTGTGGCGTCGGGTTGGCAGGCCAGACAGCCTGAGGTTCGAGACGTCACGCCGAGGCGGACGCTGCGTGTGTACCCATATGGCGTTGGCCAGAACCGGCTGCGGCAGGCGGCGGCCAACCTGCATCTCCCTGTCGTGATCTCCGATGACCTGCGCAGCTCCGACATGGTGATGACACTCAAGAACTATTATCGCAAGCGTCCACAGCCCATCGCCGAAGCGCAGCGACGGGGCATCCCCGTGTACGTCTTGCGTTCGAACACGGTAACCCAGATGGAATCGTGCCTGGCCGATGTCTTCCAGCTCCCGGCCGAGATGGAGGACCCGGTGATGCGTGCTATGGCGGAGGCGCAGGAGGCGATTCGCAGGGTGTTGAACGGCGCTCCTTCGGTGGACTTGAGCCCTCAGTCGGCGGAAGTGCGGCGTCAGCAACATCAGCTTGCTCGCGCGGCCAATCTGGTCTCTCATAGCTATGGACGTGAGCCGTACCGCCACGTCCGCATCTATCGGGAGTGAACGTGGGGTTATTCGTCACTTTTGAGGGGCCGGAGGGCAGTGGCAAGACGACGCAGATCCGCTTGCTGGGAGAGTGGCTGCGGGCGCGCGGCTATGACGTACTTGTAACGCGGGAGCCAGGCGGTACGGCGATCGGCGATCGCATTCGGGATATCCTGCTGGATCCAGCGCACACGGAGATGTACCCCGAGGCGGAGGTGTTTCTGTTCTCGGCCGCGCGCGCTCAGCTCGTGCGAGAGGTGATCCGGCCACACCTGGCCCGGGGCGGGCTGGTATTGTGCGATCGCTATGCTGATTCCACGCTGGCATATCAGGGGTATGGACGTGGGCTGGATCTGAAGCGGTTGGAGGCCATCACGGAGTTTGCCACAGGTGGGCTACGTCCTGATGTGATAATCTACCTGGATCTCCCGGTGGAAGAAGGGCTCGCGCGGCGTCAGCGGGCCAGAGGGGGGGAATGGAATCGTCTGGACGCTGAGCAACTGGTGTTTCATCGGCGCGTGCGTGAAGGGTATTTACAGATGGCGGCCGCCGAGCCACACCGGTGGCTGGTCCTGGATGCCCGGCAGCCGATTGACTCATTGCAGCAGGCTATTCGGAAACGGTTGGCGGAGCGTCTTCAGCTGCCCGCCTGAGCAGTCCGACGTAGGAATAGAAGGGAGAGGAACATCATGAAGCTTATCATGGCCATCGTCAACTCGGATGACTCCCGCGGGCTGATTGATCGCCTGTTGCGGCGTGGATTCAGCGCTACCGTCATCAGCACGACTGGTGGCTTCCTGCGGGAGGGCAACGCGACCATCTTTATCGGCACCGAGGATCATAAGGTGGACGAATGTCTCCGGATCATCCGGGAGAGCTGTCATACACGCACGCAGTACGTGACCCCGTTACCACCGGTGATGGAGCCAGGTGAGCTGCAAATCCCCACGCCGGTGGAGGTCCAGGTGGGCGGAGCCACGGTCTTCGTCATGAACGTGGAGCGTTTTGAGAAGTTCTGATCAGGTGCGTGGCAGGTAGGCCTGACCACGCGGCTTCCAGGGCAGTGCCCTGCTTTATACGTCTTCGACAGTGCCGATGCCAAAGTCCGATCCGCTGTCGAAGTCTCCCTCACCACCGGCAAGGTCCGGCATACTTTTCTCGATCTCTTCCGGGTTTTCACCTGCTTCCAGGCGCTCGACGACCTCGTTGAACTCGTCGCCGAGGTCCTCGCCTAACTCTTGGCTCATCTTGCGCATCCAACGCCCGATGGAGCGCGGATCGTTCTCGTCCAAATCGCCGAGGAAGCTGGGGTCTGCCAGATCGTCCAACCTGCTCTCTTCCGACCGCACCATGCTCACGCGTGAGACCACGCGGGTCAGGTTGCGGCTGCCGCAGCGCGGGCAGATGGGGGTACCGCGCTCGGCCTCGGAGAAGCTGCGCCATAGCAAGCTGACGCGACGGCCACAATCATGGCAGTAGTATTCGTAGATTGGCATGGTGCAACCTCCTGAGATATGATGCGGCGCCCGACCGCGTGTCCTCGCAGGGACGGTCAGCCAAAGACCTTTAGGGGAATTTATTGCCAGGATAGGCTTGTTGGCATTATACTGAAAGCCACTGGCCCCGGCAAACCGCGCGGGGATGGGATCATCCGTGACATGCGGCAGGGCTAGGTGAGAATGTTGGAGGAGGAAGAACGGAGGATGGGATCCTCTGACCAGGAAAGGAACGGGATGCAGCATTCTGGCAGTGATGTTGATGCCCTTTGCGCCCGGTTCATGGAGCCGCGCCCGGTGTTGGTAGTAATCTCTGGTCCCTCGGGGGTGGGCAAAGACGCGACCCTGAAGCGCATGAAGGAGCTGGGGTATCCCTTCTACTTCGTCGTAACGGCGACCACGCGGCCCCCGCGGCCGGGCGAGGTCGATGGCGTGGACTATCATTTCGTGTCCGTGCCTGAGTTCGCCGACATGATCGACCGGGACGAGCTGCTGGAGTATGCCATCGTGTACGGCGATTATAAAGGGATACCGAAACAGCATGTGCGTGATGCTCTGGCCAGTGGACAGGATGTCATCATGCGCCTCGACGTGCAGGGCACGGCCACTGTGCGTCGTCTGGTCCCTCGGGCGATCACGATCTTCCTGATGCCGGAGTCCGAGGAGGCGTTGATCGAGCGGCTGCGGCGGCGTAAGACGGAGCCGCCGGAGGGGCTGAAGATGCGCATCGCGACGGCCCGCAAGGAGATCCTGCGCGTGGATGAGTTCGACTATGTCGTCGTGAACCGCGACGGGTGCCTCGACGAGACGGTGCAACAGGTCGTCTCGATTATTCACGCCGAGAAGCGTCGGGTGGACTGGGAGCCGGTTGCCCTGTGAGCGAGTGGTCATCGTCAGTGGAAACGCGAGCGGAGCCAGCTGAGGCACATGCCACCGGCGTGACGGTTATCCTTCCCTTCAGTCGTCCTCTCTGGACATACGTCATCCTGGCCCTGATTACTGCGATCTGGCTGGTCACGGTGGTAATTACTGCTGTGCAGAATGGGGGCTTCTCAACGGGTGCTCTGGAGGTGAGCACGGATGTCCTGATCACGTTTGGGGCCAAGGTGAATACCCTGATCGCAGAGGGGCAGTTCTGGCGCCTTGTCACGGCTAATTTCCTCCACGTGAGCTTGTTCCATCTGTTGTTCAACGCCTATGCCCTGTGGCAGTTGGGCGTTGAGGTGGAGCGCGTTTACGGCCGTTCTCGCTTTCTGGTCATTTATCTCCTCTCCGGCGTCTACGGGGCGACGGCCAGCTACGCGTTCGGCGGATACCTCTCCGCCGGGGCCTCCGGCGCGATCTTCGGCTTGGTGGGGACGCTGGTTGCCTACTTCCTGCATCATCGAGAGTTGTTCGGGCGGCGTGGTCGGGCGTACTTAAGCAATATGTTGGTAATCGTCGTCGTCAACCTTTTCATCGGCGTGACCTCGCCGGGCATCGACAACTGGGGACATATCGGCGGGTTGGTTTCCGGCTTCTTACTGGGATACGGTTTGGTGCCAATCTACGCGCCGCCTCAGTATCTCTCGGTGGGGTTCCCCATACGGCTGAGGGATATCAATCCGCTCACCCGTCGCGTTGTTGTGGTCGGGGTGGCCTTGGTCATGTTGGTGGCGATGGTGGTAGGGGTGACGGCCTGGCGTCAGGATTCGGCGGATATGCTTCTACTGCGTGGTCAACGCGCGTTGGACGCTGGAGACTGGGGGACGGCCGAGTCGTTCCTCTCGCGCGCGGCCCAGAAGGCGCCCGATCGAGCGGATGTGCATTTCTACCTGGGCGTGGTGCAGGCTCACCAGGGCCATGTGGCCAATGCCGCGGCGGAGTGGGAGAAGGCAGCCCAGCTAGATCCCACTGAACCGAATACCCTCTGGAATCTGGCGCTGGCCTACCAGGCGTTGGGCAGGCGGGAGGACGCGATCACTCAATTGCAGAGGTATATCGCATTGGTGAAGGACGATGCCTCTGTTGCCCGGGCGCGTGATCTGATCCAGCAGCTGCAGCGCAGCCCGTGACCTGCGGATTCCTGTTATCGACGTAAGATCATGGGCAGGAATATGGAT
>JAGHDS010000091.1 GCA_021159845.1 Anaerolineae bacterium | reverse complement strand
GCTCTATCCGCTGGACCTCTTCTACGTCGAGGAGCGGTTTGGGAGCTGGATGGTGCAGTACGGCTACGCCGATTACGTCACCCAGCAGAAGCTATTCGAACGTGCCACGGTGGAGGATGGAATGCTGGTCGTGCGGAGCGGGGACGGCGAGCGCCGCTACACCCATCTGGTGGCCCTGTTCGAGCCGTTGCTGCGCGCCGAGACGCAGGCGATGTTGAGGCGGTTCGTGGAGGGTGGTGGCACGTTGATCTGGTCTGGGCCGCCCGCTACCGTAGATGAGGGTTCCGGGCGGCTGTTGGATGCGTCCTGGGGCGAGTGGACCGGGGTGAAAGGGAGCCTGTTTGACAGCCGTCCAGCCCCGGGCGGGACCGTGCGTTTCGGCGGGCCGTTGGCAAGTGTGTCTCCTATGGCCATCGATACCGATCTGCGGCCGGACTGGGTTTATCCGCTGGAACCGCTGGCCAGCGAGCCGTGCGCCTGGCTGGGAGAAGGAAACGGCAAGGTAACGGTTGTGGGCGTCTGGCGGCGTGTCGGCCGGGGACAGGTGGTCACTCTGGGTTTCCGACCACGGGACGATCAATCCGGCTCCACCGGCTATGACTGGCGCACGCTGTTTGAGATCCTGAGGGCGCTCGGAGCCTATCCCGGCGATGACCACCCAGAGGCGTTGTCCCGCACGGGCGATTACCTGATCTGTCGCTCACCCAATGGCGCCATCTCCGTCTCCCGCCAATATGCTAAGCTGGCCGAGTGCTGGTCGGGCGAGTTCTTCCGCAATGAGGAGGCGGACGCCCGGCTGAACTTGAGGCTGCCGCCGGTGACGATCGATCTGGAGGGTGTCCTCATCGCAGGCCATCGCATCACCTATCACGGCCGGGACCTGCTCAGCTATCGGCTGGACGGGGCGGGGCGGCTGATGGCCTGCTTTGCGGTGGGCGCAACGGGCATCACGGTGGATAATGAGACATATGTGTGGAGTCAGCACCCGGTCGAGTTGCTGTTCGCCCCGGTCAGCCCGGAGCGGCTGGCGCCGGGCGTGGCGAGGGCGTGGGTGATCGTGGTCCGGCCAGACACGGGCGGCGAGGATGGCCCTCTGTACGAATGGCTTGATCTGGAGGCGGAAGGGGCAGCAGGGGATGCTCCCATTCATGTTCGCCTGCCGGTGGACACACGCGACTGGCATGAGGTGCGGCTGGGGGGCCTCGACCTGTTCAGCGGATGTGTGAGCGAGGAACGAACCCTGGCGCCCGCTGCCTCCATCGAGCTGACGATTGCGCCATCCCAGATGGGGCGGTGGCTGATCCTGTACGAGCCGGGAGGGTGATCCATGTCCGATGCCTCCTGGTCCGGTCGGGATCGGGTGAGGGCGGCACTCCGTTGGGAGCATCCAGATCGAGTGCCATTCAACTTCTGGATGGATCGTCGATTGATGGCCCGATATGCAGCTCGATACGGCGAGCACTTTCGCATCACGCACTTCGGGGCGGATGTCCTGGAGAGCTTCCCCGGCTGGACGTGGCCGGTTGGCCCCACTGTTGAGCGGGATGGTACCGTTTGGCATGTGGCTCCGCTAGTGGATTCCCTGGCCGAGGTTCTCGACCTGCCGTTCCCGGACCCTACCGATGACGCCCTCTACGACCCTATTCGGGCGGACCGGGCGCGCTTTCCGGACGTGGCGATCTTCGTAGATGTGGTGGGGCCGCTCACGATCCTGCATGGGATGCGACTGTACCAGAACCTGTTCCTGGACATATACGATAGCCCGGAGGTGCTGGAGCGGATCATACAGCGCTGGGCGGGCATTTATGCGGCGCTGGTGGAGCGGCTGGTGCGCCTGGATGTGGATGCTATCTACCTGATGGACGACATTGCCGGCCGGGATGGGCTGTTGCTGTCGCTGGCGCACATTCGCCGAACTGTGTTCGCCTGTTTTGCCGAGCCCGTCGCCATCGCCCACGCGGCGGGCCTGCCCGCGCTCTTTCACTCGGACGGCGACCTGACCGCGGCGCTGGATGCACTTGTCGAGCTGGGCTTCGACGCTGTCAACCCGCTGGAGCCGCAGCTGAACGATCTGCAAACCTTCTGGGCGCGATACGGGGAACGGTTGGCCGTCTACGGTGGGCTGGATACGTACGGCGTCATCCCCAATGGCACGCCCGCTGACGTGCGGCGCCACGTGTTGGAGACGTTTGAGATCCTCGGCCGCTCGGGTGGACTCATCTTCTCCACACACGATATCCCCATTCACGCGCCCGAGGCTAACATCCGGGCGATGGTGGATACGATCCGTTACGAATGCGTTTACTGATCGGAGGATGGTATGCCCGCATCTGGCTTCTATCTGTCCGAGGATCCCGATTATACGATCCTGGATAGCCTGCACGATTCGGTGCGCTTCGCCCGTCGTTGCCTGGTGCCGTATCGTGGCCATCTGTGCGCCATCTCCACATTCGTGGACTCTGAGGGGACTCCCATGACTTGGCACGACTTCGGCGTGCTGGAGGGACCGGGCTGGGCGGGAAATGCTGTGGGCGGTG
>JAGHDS010000373.1 GCA_021159845.1 Anaerolineae bacterium | reverse complement strand
TTCATACGAGAGGGAAGCCAGTGATCCATTTGATCCACGGCAGTGAGGAATTCTTGCGTTCCCTCCGCCTGAGGGAGATCAAGACCAACCTGGGGCCCGCTGAGATGGTCGAGCTGAACACCACGGAGCTTGATGGGGATCACCTCACCGTGGCCGAACTGCAACGGGCAGCTGACGTAGTTCCCTTTCTCAGCGAGCGTCGGCTGGTCATCATCCAAGGCTTCCTGAAGCGACTCAAGGGAAACCACCGTACAAAGGGCAAGATCGTCCAGGCCGAGCTGGCCTCGCTCCTGGATTACCTGGAGCACGTGCCCGACACGACGGAACTCATCTTTGTGGAAAACGAGAAAGTAGGCCCCCGGCACCCCGTGTTCAAGCGGCTCAGCGCGTTGGCGGAGGATGGCCATGCCACCATACACCTCTGCGATGCCCCCGGCCCTCGCGAGCTACCCGGGTGGATACAGAAACAGGCCAAAGCGAAGGGCGTCACGATATCCCAGAGAGCAGCCGCGGCCTCGGCAGACGGGATCGGATCTGAGCTGCGGCTGATCGACACGGAGCTGGAGAAGCTGATCGCCTACGCCAGCCCCAAGAAGCGAATCGATACACGTGACGTCGAGGCGATCGTGCCTTATGCTCGGGTGGGCACCGTGTTCAATCTCACGGACGCCATCGCCAATCGGCAGGCCAGGCGAGCGTTCACCCTCCTCCGGCAACTGCGGGACTCAGGCGCCTCCGTGCCCTATCTACTCACGATGATTAACCGTCAGTTCCGAATACTGCTCCAAGTTGGAGAGGCAAGCCGCGCCCACATGACACCCAGGGAGATCGCCTCCAAGTTCCGGCTACAAGAGTTCGTCGTGCGGCGCGCGACGCAACAGGCCAGGCGCTGGAGCACGGAGGAGCTCATTCACGTCTTCGAGTTGCTTCTGAGGACTGACGTCGCGATCAAGACGGGGCGGGTAGATCCGGATGCAGCCCTGGATTTATTGGTCATCGAGCTGACAAGGCGAGGTGAGCCCCGGCCAGGTATTCCGGCATCACGCCGCAGAGCCGTCGCCGGGTGAGCCGATGGGAAAGATCTGGGCGATCGCGTCCGTTTCCTGGGAGGCGTCTCACGCCTGTATCCCCTGGCCCGCCGCGCAAGCCTCCCCAGGCCGAAGAGCCGCTCAGTATGAGCTGGCCGCACCAGCCACGACGGCAACAGCAACCACCAGGGCGCCGCTGTGAGGCGCCATCCCTTCCGCGGGTGAAGCACGAGGTGTAGCCGCCCGATGGGTGTTCGCACGTCGAACCACTCGGCATTGGTCGGCCATACCCGTCCACGTGCCTCTACGGCAATGACGGGGATACGATCGTCACGCCACCATACCGCCGCCGGTGCCGCTGTGATCGGGCTCCTGCGAACTCGAACCGATACGCCGCACAAAAGCCTCATATACGCCTCCAATCATCCGCTTCCACCGTATCATCATCCCAGTCACCGGACCATCCATCCTCACCTACGACGTGGAACCGACGCCTGCCTGCGGGGGGCATCGGCGGCATGAGCGACGTTGGGGACGAGTATCCAGGCTGCTGGGCATTCGGGCTGATCACGATCACCGGCGGGCTGTAGCCATCGTAGGGAGGACGGCCCGCCGGCGGGCGTGCTTCACTGCTGCGTCGGGTCGTTGCCATGATGAGCAAGCTCGTCGGAATTGACGCCGCGACGCCGAAGATCACCCCGATCACCACGGCCATAGCATCGGTGCTCATGCGTTTTCCGATGACGACCGCAAGCACGGTTAAGAATAGAATGATCCCTAAACTCAGGACGCGTTTCACCACTTCCCTCCGTTGGCGATTGATTAAGAGACTTGTCGACCCGAGATCAGCGAGCGCGCCCGGGCCAAGAGTCGCCCGTTCCCATCTCCTGCAGGCTCCTCAAGGTACCACCGACGCGACGGCCGAATCCCATCCTGCAGTGCACGCACGATTCGCTCAGCCTCACCACGGCTCACGTATGCCGCCTGGAACCGCCATGTCTGACCGTGGGTGACTAACAGGAAATCGCCACGGCCCAGCAGTTTCTCCGCCCCCGAGCCAGCCAGTCCTGTAGCCACTTTGGCCTCCTCGGGCGTCGTGACCGCGCCTACCAGACGGACGGGGAAGTTGGCCTTTGCAAGCGTATCCACGGCCGCGGTCACCGGCTTCTGAGTGGCAACGATCAGGTGGATGCCAGCCTCACGACCGCGCTGGGCCAGACGTCGAATCCCTACCTGAACAGCACCACCGCCAGCCTCGGTCAAGTCCGCCAGTTCATCTACGGCGACGACGATGTGAGGCATATCGCGACACTCACGGTCGCGCCGTTCCATCTCCTCGACCAGCCATGCCAGAACATCTCCTGCCTCGTGCGCATCCAGGATGGGCGGGACGAGCAAGTGGGGCAGGTGGAATAACGGCATAAGCCCTCGCCCTTTAGGGTCCAGGAGAACGATTTGGAGCTGCGCCTGCGGGTTGTGCATGGCCAGGCTTAGCAGCAACGAGCGCATGAGCGCCGTTTTCCCACTGCCGCTCGTGCCCGCGATCATGATGTGGACAACGTCCGGGCTAGGGAGCCGGATGAGCAGCGGCACACCGTCGTTGTCCAGACCTAAGACTCCTGTGAGCGGTGGTATGCGGGCCAGCCGTCGACAGAGTGGCAGTAACCGGACTTCTCCGGGGGTCTCGCGAGGAACTTCCACCTGGATGGAACCGCCGTTGCGGTACACGCGTGCCGAACGTACCCCGAGAGCCATCGCGATCTCTTCTGCCAGGTTAGCGACTTGACGCACCCGAGTGCCCATAGAGGTTACCAGCTCAAATCGGACGACACGTGGCAGGATGATCCCACCCGACACGTATCCAGAGATCCGATGTGATTGAAGGACGGCCTCGATTCGAGTCGCCTGCATCTCCAATCGATGGCGCATCATCACCTCCACCTGTTCAAAAGAACAACCTCGGGAGCCACCTTCTGAAGATGGACACCCGATGAAATGCGCATGTGGGATAGCTCAAGATCACCGGCCTACGAAGAGGGCAATTTCCTGGTCTCTCTTTAGCTCATGTGTTCTATATGGCATTATACCAGAACGCATGTTCCATGTCAAGCTCGAATGGAGATTGGTCGATAGTCCTCCTCCTGGCCCTGGGGGCTAGTTGATGGACACAAGAAGGCTGGTATAGGGCGCTTGTGCATCCGGTCTAGATG
>JAGHDS010000363.1 GCA_021159845.1 Anaerolineae bacterium | reverse complement strand
CGGTGTTCGCGCGTTTGCGGCATCACGGCCTCATCCGCCGCCACCACAAACAGAGCCACATCGATGCCGCCAATGCCGGCCAACATGTTCTTGATGAAATCGATGTGTCCCGGTACGTCGACGATGCCCACAGTCTCGCCGTCGGGGAGCGTCAGCCAGGCGAATCCCAGATCGATCGTCATTTCCCGTTCCTTCTCCTCCTTCAGACGATCGGGGTCGATCCCGGTGAGCGCTAAAACGAGCGTGGACTTACCGTGATCCACGTGTCCGGCTGTTCCAATGACGTGCATACCTACTGCTCCTCGCCTCAGAAGAAAAAGGGCGACCCTGGCGGAGGATCGCCTTCGCATTATCCTGAGCCGTCTACACGATCATTCCCGGCCTCTCAGTCACTCCGCCGGCCCCCGTGCTTCTCCAACTCATTGATTCTGTGTCTCTCGTGGCCCTTGCCCATCAGAGCGATCAATCTCATCGCGCTTGTCCAGGGCCTCGTCCAGCATATCCAGCCAGCGCTGTGCCTCATGCAAGCGATGAGAGCCAAACTCCTCCTGAAGCTGCCACAACTGCTGGATGTGCTCCTGACACGCTTTTATCTGGGCAACTAACGGTGGGAACTGCGCTTCCAGCCGCTGGTTGAGTTGCTCCTGCTGTTGCCAGCGCTGCCGCCAGCCCAGCATCTCCTTCTGCCATCGCTTTTCGTATTCTTCCCGGAATGTATCCAGCGCCTTGCGCTGCCGCTCTTCGGATAGGCGTTGTAGCTCTGCGACCTGGTTCTGCTCACGCTGAATAGCCTGTTGGAACTGCTCGATTGCCTGGACCGCTCGCTTGCTGGCCTCGGCAGCCTCGGTGAGCTCCCGGAAGCGCTGCTGCTGGGCTGCGATGGTATCTCGGTGTTCCATGATCTCATCATGGAAGTCCCGCAGTTGGCGTTCCTGATCCACCTGTGCTAGCTTTACCTGTTCGATAAATGATTCCTGGGCGTGACGTAGCTCTGCCGGGATAGGAAGCACAGCTTCTACCGCCTGGGATGCCTTTTGTATGTTGGCCTCTAATAAGGGAAGTCGGTTGGTTACGGCATCGATGCGCTTAAACAGCTCGATGGTCTCTTGTTGGAGTTGGGCGATGCGCTTGGCATCTTGGTTGCGTTGTTCTACGAAGTAAGGAATGTTGCGCGTGCGCTCATCCAGGTCCTTGCTGAGTGCTGTGATCTGATGGCGTAATTCCATCATTAACTCGCCTAACCGTTGATCCTCGGTCTTGCGCACGTCCAGTTCCTCTTCGATGCGGCCGATGCGGCTTATCTCTTTGCGTATCTCAGCGATGGTTCTGGTTGTTGCCTCTCGATCGGAGAGTCGGGAGCGTTCCATCTCCCGCTCGGATCGAAGCATCCCCTCTTCGAGATGCTGGATCATAAGGGTCACTTCGCTTTTGAGCTGTTCGATGGATTGCTCCAGTTGCTCAAAACGTGTAAGCTGAGCTTGGGTGCTGGCCAATCGCCCTTCCAGGTCCTGAATGCGTCGCGCCTGTTCCTGTATAAGCGTTGACTGGGCCTCGATCTGCTGCTGGAGCTTTGTGATCTCATCCCGATCTTTGCGGTGTTCCTCGTCCAACCAGGTGACCATCTGGCTCAGTTGTGTGGTATCCAATGCTTCCTCCTCACCTGATGTCCTCTTGCCATACCGTCTGTTCGTGACCTTGAAGTGGAATTTCCTTTTGCTATGAGTGGGCAGATAGTAAGAGGTGAACGCAATCGCTTGTCTCCGCTTGGGTTAGGGCAAGAGCTATTATAACACCGATCCCGGAGCGGGCCAATGCACTTGTGGAAGGCGTTGTAACATGGCAGGATCTTGACACGTCGAGGGGATCGAGTGAGGGGCATGGACACGGCCCTTACTTTACTTGTCGTGGTGCGGTGACAAGTCTTACGGGGTTGATGCCGATGGCGTGATGAGTTTCCGACGTGCGCGCGCCTCGGGTAGACTGATCCGTCGGGTGGCGATGTACCATTGGGCGATCGTACGGAACCGATCACTGGGCTGGTTTAAGGGTCCTATCGTCACGCCGTGCACTTTGCTGCTGATCCCATACGTGTATACGGGATGATGAAGGAGAAGGCCAGGCAGTTCCTCGGTGAAGATCTCTTGGAACTCCCTGTAG
The DNA here is from genome assembly GCA_021159845.1 of Anaerolineae bacterium. GTDB lineage: Bacteria > Chloroflexota > Anaerolineae > DUEN01 > DUEN01 > JAGHDS01. Next base: position 2,040 of record JAGHDS010000363.1, on the reverse strand, counting down.
AGTGCCTTCCGTTGCTTCTGATCATGTGTAAAGCGAGCTTCCTCCATGATTTTGTCAGCCCGCGGGTTTACCCATCCGGTGTAGTTTTGCCCGTTCTCCGTTGCCTGGGAGGAATGCCATAGCGGATACGGATCGGGGTCCCCGCTGAGCTCCCAGCTTACGATGGCGGCTTCAAACTCGCGTGGGAAGATAAAATCGCTGACCAGGCCTGTGAAAGTGACTGCCTGTGGTACCGCATCCACACCGATCTTCTTCCAGGCCAGGCTGAGGGCTTGGGCCATGCGCTGCCGTGCGGGGTCGTCGTCGCTGAGGAGGATGAAACGCAGAGGGCGCCCATCTTTTTCTCGGATGCCATCGCCATCTCGATCAACGTAACCCGCCTCATCCAGCAGATGGCGAGCCTGGTCCAGGTCCTGTGTGTACTGCTTGACGTTAGGGTCATAAGCCCAATTGTAGGGCATGAACAGGCTGTGGGCCACTATCCCTTGTCCCGCTAATACCTCATCGATCAGCTCCTGGCGGTCAAGAGCGTACATCAGTGCCTGACGCACCGCCTTATCCTGTAAAAAAGGCACATTGGGATTTTGTAAGTTGAGCAAGACGATGACGTAGCCCGAGAGCGGGGCTGAGAATACTTGCAGGTCATCTCTCGCTTCTGCCTGGGCTAAGTCCTGAGGCAGCAGGCGACTGATGCCGTCGATCTCCCCGCGGTTAAACGCTTCGTAGAGGCTGGGGTAGTCGGGATAAAACCGAAATTCTACGGCTGCCAGGTAGGGAGCATCTCCTGAGTAGCGAGGATTAGGTTCTAAACGGACGTGATCGGCACTGACCTCAGCTACCCGGAACATCCCATTGCCGACGGGGTCCGTGTTCAGCTGGGATTGTAGAAGTTGACCAGCCGGTATGTCGTGCCAGAGGTGGCGTGGCATCAGCCCGATGGTGGTGTAATCCAGGAATGGTGTGAAAGGCTGTTTGAGTGTGAACCGAATGGTGAGATCATCCACCTTTTCGGCTTTTACCGTGCGCCAGAGTTCGTTGAGGAACGGAACACCCGGAAAGTTCGGGTCCTGCATCATGTGGACGGTGAACAGAACGTCGTCAGCGGTGATGGGGGCCCCATCTTGCCATTGAAGTCCGGGCTGTAGGTGGAAGGTGTACGTTAATCCGTCTGGGGATATCTGTGGAGGGCCATCACTTAGGTCGGGGACGTCCTGGCCATGCTCATCTAAGCGCATCAACCCACGGAATACAAGAGCGCATATATCCTGATCGACTTCGTTGTATTGGCACAACAGGGGATTTATATATTGTACGCTGCCCGCTACACCCTCACGGAAGACTCCGCCGTGGTCAGGGACAATGACATTAGTGAAACTATATGCGGAGTAAGCCAGCAGCGCCGAGAGCAGGATAATGCCTAGTAAGGCAACAGCAATTTGCCAACGGACATAACGTCCCACGGGGATTCGTTTACTCCAACAAGTTAATCAGGCCGCGCCGGCCGCACCTTGGCGGGGTGGCCGTGAGGTCTGTCCCTTTTGTTTCGCCTTTTGCGGGGACAATCCCCATATCTCAGTAAGGCACATCATCGGCCCATCTCTGATCCTAGCCTTGGATAATGACCGTCAATACGGAGATGGCGAAGAAAAGGACGCTCAACACGATCGTCACGTTGAAGAGGGTTTTCTCAACGCCCCGACGTGTGCGGTAAACTCCTCCGCCGCTTCCGCCAAACACGCCACCTAGATCACTACCTCGTGCTTGGAGGATGACAACAATGATCAAGGCTATAGCCAGGATCAGTTGAACAATGTACATGTAGGTGAGCACGGAACCGTCCTCCTGTTTAATCAGCCGAACGATTATACCATGTGCGGATCATGGCATGCAAATGCGTAAATTGTTTTACCCCTGCCATGGCTGGTCCTCCTTTTGGTAGATGTATGACCATGACTCTTTTACCGAAGAAGGGTCCGTCCTCCTGCTGTTGGAGGGCCTGCTCTGTCCGGTATCCATCACCGCCTGGTAACGATCTCTTGG
>JAGHDS010000080.1 GCA_021159845.1 Anaerolineae bacterium | reverse complement strand
CCGGAAGACTACCGGTTGGATAGGCGGCAGGTGTACGCACAGCAATGTGTTTAGCCGAGCCGTACTAATGCACGAGGGCTTACTCCACGCGAGATTGTAGCAATTGAGGCTTACATTCTGTTTGGTTGATGCCACCTGCATTCGTCGAGAAGTTGTCATTCACAATCGAAGAAAAGCTCTGTTGGTGACTTGAGCGGAGGGGGTACACCCAGCTCCATCCCGAACCTGGCAGTTAAGCCCTCCAGCGCCGATGGTAGTGGGGGCGCGAGCCCCTGCGAGAGTAGGTCGTTGCCAACAGAGCTTTTTTGTTTGCCTATCCGAATGTGGTCTTTGAGGGAATTGCTGTTCGGGGTACGGTGTGTTAGAATGATAGCGCTTTGGGTGCCCTCTGCTTTTCCCTGGAGCGATTAGGCAGGTTGATAGGTTGAATTGGAGATCGTGAGCAATTGCGTGGCTGGGGAGGAATCCCCTCGGGAAGAGGACTCTGGTCCCTCGTCTCGATATCTGGAGGCGTATTCTTATATTCGTTCTTGCTCGAGTAGTAGCCTTGCTTGTCAGACATCTCAAGCCAGGCGGGGGTTGGTATTGCCTTTCGTTACCACCCTGCCTGGCTCTTTGTTTTAGTCTTATCTCCGAGGTGAGTTCATGAGTGATCTGGCTGTTGTCATTCTGGCCGCTGGGCAAGGGACGCGTATGCGCTCCTCGCGTCCTAAAGTTTTGCATCTCGTGGCTGGTAAGCCTATGGTCCGTTATGCGGTGGAGAACGCGGCTGCTTTGACTACACGGCCGCCTGTGGTCGTGATCGGCGTGGGGGCAGATGCTGTACGCTCCGAATTGGGAGATGCTGTTTCCTATGTGGTGCAGGAACAGCAACTCGGCACAGGTCATGCCGTCGCACAGGCGAGGCCTCTCCTAGAAGGGCAGGCCGACTTGGTGTTGGTGTGCTACGGTGATATGCCGCTCCTGCGCGTGGAGACTTTGCGTCAATTGGTGCAGCGGCAGGAAGAGCACGATGGCCCTATGACGATCTTAACGGTCATCAGTGAGGACTCGATGGGTTTCGGCCGGGTGGTCCGCGACCAGCAGGGCCGTGTGCGGGAGATTGTGGAGGAAAAAGTCGCGACTCCCGAGCAGCTTCGCATCCGTGAGTTGAACGCGGGCGTGTATTGCTTCCAAGGGGATTGGCTGTGGCCTCACCTTGATCAGATACAGATCAGTCCTGTGGGCGAGTATTATCTGACGGATCTGATCGGTATCGCTGTGGCCGAAGGGCAGGATGTGGCGACGTACACGATTCATGATGTGAGCGAAGTGCAAGGGGTCAATACGCGAGTGCATCTGGCGCGCGCCGAGGCGGTGATGCGGAAACGCATCAATGAGCGCTGGATGTTGGCTGGCGTGACGATGTTGTCGCCGGAGACTATTTATATCGATGAGTCCGTGGAGATCGGGCAGGACACGGTTTTGTATCCCAACACGTATTTATTGGGGCACACCGTTGTCGGTCGCGAGTGCGAGATCGGCCCTGGCGCTTTGCTGTGTGATAGCCGAGTGGGGGATCATTGTCGTATCTTGTCCTCGGTGGTGGAGGAAGCCGTGGTGGAGGATCGGTGTACGGTGGGGCCCTATGCTCACCTGCGGCGGGGAGCGCATCTGGCTGAGGATGTGCATATGGGGAACTTCGGCGAGGTCAAGAATAGCTATGTGGGGCGGGGCACCCGGATGGGGCATTTCGGCTACGTGGGCGATGCTCAAGTGGGTGTTGGTGTCAACCTTGGAGCAGGGGTTGTGACATGTAACTATGATGGTGAACGAAAGCACCAGACAGTGATTGAAGACGGAGCGTTTATCGGAAGTGATGCCCTCCTGGTGGCTCCAGTGCGGATTGGCCGAGGGGCCCGGGTGGGGGCTGGAGCTGTCGTCACCCGTGATATCCCGGAGGGAAAGCTGGCATATGGTGTCCCCGCGCGCGTCCGGGACGAGGAGAAGTCTTGACATCCTCCGCGCGGAGACCGTATGGGACCGTAGCCTCTCGCTCTCGTAGGGTGTGTGGAACTGTTAACGTATGGTTGAGGAGGCCGCGGTCAGAGATCTGTGAGGAAATTGTTAACAAATGGACGTTGGTTTAGGTAGCGCGTTTGCAGTATGTTTTCTCGCCTTGCTGCTGTCACTCCTGGTGGCGTGGGCGGAGGTCGGCCTGACCATTGCGGGACGGCGTCGCGTCTTGCAGGTGCTGGAGGGTGATGTGTGGCGGGCTGAGTCGGCGGATTCGTGGCCAGCCAATCCGGCCCGACTTTTGCTGACTTTGGCCTCGTTGCGGGCTTTGGCTTACGCGGTGGCGGCTGGGGTGACCGTCGTGACCGTGTGGCGTTTTTATCCAGGCATAGTGGTCGCCTTGCTCACGGCCATTGTGATAGCGCTCTTCTTCTTGGGAACTCAGGTTCTTGCCCGTGGCTTCTTCGCTCGCTTATCTGAGGATATCGCCCTCTGGATGCTTACTCCGATGCGTTGGATATCCTATTTGCTGTCGCCATTGACATGGCTGTTCCAATGGCTGGAGGAGAAGGCTCGGGGAACCGCGGTGGAGTACAGCGGTAGCGGCCTGGTTTTGGACTATGACAACTTGCTTTTCTTGCTTAAGGCTGGTGAGGAGCAGGGGGTTATCGAGCAGGAAGAGCAGGAGATGATCGCCAGCATCTTTGAATTTGGCGAGACATTGGTGCGCGAGGTGATGGTCCCGCGCCTCGATATCGTGGCCATTGAGGTGAGCACGCCTTTGACAGAGGCGGTTAAGATCGTATTGGATGCCGGTCATTCTCGGATACCGGTGTATCGGGACAACATCGATAACATTGTGGGATTGCTGTACGCTAAGGACTTGTTGCGCTGCTATGCGGACGGTAAGATCGATGTGGGGGTTGAGAGTGTCTTACGCCCAGCTTACTTTATCCCTGAAACCAAGAAGGTGGACGAATTATTGCAGGAACTGCAGCAACGCAAGGTGCATATGGCGATCGTGGTCGATGAGTACGGTGGCACGGCCGGGCTGGTGACGATCGAGGACTTGTTGGAAGAGATCGTTGGTGAGATTCAGGATGAGTACGACTCGGAGGAGCCGTTCGTTGAGGAGATCAGCGAGTCCGAGTTCATCTTCAACGCTCGAGTGGACCTGGATGAGGTCAATAAGCGGTTGCATATTAAACTGCCTAGCGAGGGTGGCGACACGTTGGGGGGCTTCATTTACAGCCAGTTGGGGAAGGTCCCGGTGCCTGGGGACACTGTCTCCTTTGATGGTGTGACTTTGAAGGTCCTCTCTGTAGATGGACAGCGGATTGAGCGCGTGCTCGTGCGGCGCGAAACCCCTTTTCAGGGCCCTGACGTCTCGAGCCCCACCTCCTCTTCTGCTCTGTTTGCCCTGTTGGTGCTCTGATGAGAAATTCATCCGATGAGGTTTTGATCGCGGCGGCCTTGTCGGCGCGCGAGAAAGCATACGCTCCCTACTCTCATTATTCCGTGGGCGCGGCCGTCCGCACGCGATCCGGCCGCGTCTATACGGGGTGTAACATCGAGAACGCGTCTTACGGGGCCACTGTTTGCGCCGAGCGGGTGGCTCTGTGGAAGGCCATCTCGGAGGGGGAGCGGGAATTCGATACGTTGGTGGTGGTTACGTCGAATGGGGGAAGCCCATGTGGGCTGTGTCGGCAGGTGATCGCCGAATTCGCCCCGGACATGCGAATCATCATCGCGGATACACGTGGAAACGCCCGGGAGACCACGATTCGTGCTCTGTTGCCGGAGCGGTTTCGGCCGGAGGACGTAGTTGGTGATCCTTCATAGAGGGAAGTCTGGGGTTCTCACTGGTCTGGGTGTGAGGGGGTTGCGAGTGTCTCGTAGACTGGCTTGGGGTGTTCTCCCGGCTTTTGGAATAGTAGTAATTCTTCTGGTCTCTGCCTGCGTGCCGCCTATGACCCCTGTTCCGCTTACCCCGTCTGCAATTCCCATCGCCCCATCTTTCCCCGGGAGTGATCTCGGCCGCGGGGTGAATCTGGGCAACGCCTTGGAGGCTCCGCATGAGGGCGCGTGGGGCGTTGTCTTGCAGGAGCAGTATTTCCGGTTGATTCGCGAGGCCGGCTTTGATATGGTGCGCATTCCCATTCGCTGGTCCGCACATGCCGCGTCGGGTGAGCCGTATACCGTTGATGAGCGCTTCTTCCGTCGCGTGGACTGGGCCATCGATCAGGCTCTCGGGCAGGGGCTCAAGGTGGTGATCAATGTTCATCACTATGATGAGCTGACGCGAGACCCGGAGGGACAGCATGATCGATTCCTGGCGATCTGGCGTCAGATCGCTGAGCGATACGCGGATGATCCGCCTGGGCTGGTTTTCGAGTTGCTCAACGAGCCGCACGATCGCCTGACCGCTCCTTTGTGGAACGACTTACTGGTGGATGCTCTACAGATTGTCCGCGAGAGCAATCCCGACCGCTGGGTTGTGATCGGTCCGGTGCGCTGGAATAGCGTCAGCGCTCTGCCTGGCCTGAAGTTGCCGCAGGATGACCGTCATTTGATCGTGACCGTTCATTACTATAGTCCCTTCCACTTCACTCATCAGGGGGCCGAGTGGGTCCCGGGTAGTGGGGCTTGGCTGGGGACTACGTGGAAGGGCACTCCGGCGGAGCGGTCCGCGGTGGAGCGCGACCTGGATAAGGCGGCGACGTGGGCCAGGTCGCACGGGTGCCCGTTGTTCTTAGGCGAGTTTGGCGCTTACAGCAAAGCGGATATGGACTCGCGGGTGCGGTGGACTCGCTTCGTCGCTCGACAGGCGGAAGCGCGCGACATGAGCTGGGCTTACTGGGAGTTCTGCGCCGGTTTTGGCATTTACGACCGGGGGCGCGGCGGCTGGAATCGGGCTCTATTGGAGGCTTTGATCCCTTCGGAATAGGTGTCTCGGCCATCGCGATGGGCGATAGGCCCGGCTCATGAGATGCTGATCTGGGATCCCTCGGGCGTCTTCACTACATTAATGCGCACAGGGAACAAATCGCTTAGCTCCTCGATGTGGGTGATGACCAGGATGCGGTCGAAGTCGTCTTGGATCGATTGGATAGCCTCCACCAGACGTTGGCGTCCTTGCGCGTCTTGAGAGCCGAAACCCTCATCGATGAACAGCGTTCGCAGCCGGGCGCCAGCGCGTCGGGCGAGCAGCTTGCTCAGCGCGATGCGGAGCGCGAAGTCCACGCGGAAGGCCTCGCCGCCGGAGAACATCTCGTAGGCTCGCTGTCCCACTTCATCTTGGATCAGGATGTCCAACGTCTCTATTGTGTTGCCCGTCTTCGTGTCTCGTTGTGTCTGCAGGCTCACGGACATCCGCCCGTCTGTCATGCGTGATAGTAGCTGATTGGCCTCTTCTTCGATCTCCGGTACGGCCGTTTCGATGATCATGGACTGTAGCCCGCGTTTGCCGAACGCCTCTCGTAGTTCCTCGTAGATCGCCTGTTCCTCGCGAGCTTTCTCCAACTCGTGCTGGCTCTGTTGCCGCCTCTTAACCTGCTCCTCGATGGTGGCTAGCTTCTGCTGCGCGGCCCCCAACCGGGTCCGCGCTTCCTGTTCTTGCCCCGCCAGCTCCAGGACGACCTGATCTTGTGTCCGCACGGCTGTCTCGACAGCATCTAATTCGCTCACGGCTGCCTTCAGCGCGTTGTACCGTTCCCGTTCCTCGGCTATGGCCTGGACCAGCGCATCGTGTTGTTGGACGAGCTGTTCCACTGCTCTACGCTCGGCGTCCACGCTTGCCAGCGCCCGTTGCAGCTCGGCGTATTGGGCCTCGAACTCGGCGAGTGCCTTCACGGCTGCCCGGGCTTTCTCGTGAGCCGTGGCGTCGTAGCCGATGGCCTCGATTCGCTCTAGCAGGTGGGATAGCTTCGTGCGCGCCTCCTGGCCGTAGTCCTCAAGGTCCAGCTGTTCGCGGAGTTGAGCGATCCGGGTCTCGGTCGTCGTCAGGGCTTCCAGTGCTCGCTCGGCTTCTGCTAGGGCCTGCTCTGCCTGGGCCAGCTTCCGTTGCCGTCGCGCCCGCGTTTGTAGGAGCCCTTCCACCCGGGCAAGCCGCTCGCGCGCCGCCGATTGTTCTTGCTCCAGTTCTTGCATCCGGCGCGCGTTCGCTCTATAGCGCTCGGCCTGTGCCTTCCCCTCCGTTTCCAGCTCGGTTATCAGACGCCGGCGATCCTCTTCGGATAAGGGTTGCCCGCATAGAGGACAGACAGCCTCCGTTGCTGTTTGCAGCAGCTGGATCCGTTCCTTCAGATCTGCCATCTCTTTCTTGAGCAGATTGTTTTGCGTCCGCAACCCGGCGATCTCATCGACCAAATGGGTCATCTGCTGGCGGAGCTGTTCGGCTTCTTCCTCTTGCTGTGCCAGCGTATCGAGTCGGGTCTGTGCTTCCTGTACAGCTTGCCGCCGTTTCTCGATTTGGTTGGCCATGCCGCGCCATCGGTCGGCCTCCACCGTCGCTGCCTTCAGCTCGGCCTCCAGCCTTGTCCGGGCCGCTTGAATGTCTCCCTGCAGCCGGGCTTTTTCAACCTCGAGTTGGGAAAGTGCCAGCTGCTTTTCGCGCCACGTGACTTCCTGTGCCTGGGCTTCCTGCCAGGCGTGGTACCCCTCCTCGATACGTTGGCAATCCGCGATTATGGCTTCCAGGGCTTGTAGACGTTCTTTAGCTTCTCCTAGACGGCGTTCTACCTGGCGTAAATCGCTCTCCTCGCGTTGCAGTCGTGGCCGTAGTCGATTCAATTCTTCCTGTTGGTGGACGAGGTCACGCTGCCGGGACCGCAGTTCGTCGAGCGTGCGTTCAGCCTCCCGTAGTCGGGCGCTGATCTCGGCGACCTGGCGTGCCGCCATCTGCTCTTCCGCCTCGTATTCGGCGCGGCGGGCGATCTCCTCATCTAGTTGTTGGATCTGTGCTTCCAGGAATCGGACGGCTTCGGCGCGCTCTCGGGCTCGCTCTTTTGCCCGCTCCTCATAGGTGTCATAGATGTCCAGCCCCAGGATATCCGCCAACACCTGCTTTCGCTCGCCTGGCCGTTTGGTTGTAAACTCGTTCGCTCGCCCCTGCACCAGAAATGCCGAATTCACGAAAGTTTCATAATCCAGGTGTAGTAACTCCCGGATGCGCCGCTCGGTGGCGCGCACTGTGGGCTCGCTGATGGATTTGAACCGTTCGCCGTCCCACTTGCAATTCCAGAACCGTCTGCCCGCTACGCCGTCCCTTCCCTCTACGCCGCTTGCGGATCACGCGATAGCGGTTATCCTCCAGGGCGAATTCGAACTCTACCTCCATCTCGTTTGCATTCAGATAGATGAGAGAATCATCGTTCCTGGCCCGCGATTTCCCCCAGAGCGCCCATGTCATGGCATCGAGCAGCGCGGACTTACCGTGTCCATTGTCTCCTGCCAGACATGCGACGTGGATTCCCTTGAAGTCGAGTGGGGAAGCATTTTCCCGGTAACACATGAAGTTGCGAAGCCTTAACTTGAGCGGTATCACGTTCCCTCACTCCTTGCCAACAAGGACGAATGCGATCTCGCGATCCCCTTGCACAGGGGGAGCTTGTGGGCCGAAGTGTACCATAAGAGAGCCGAGCCCTCAACAGTTTGTGCTCGCGTGTAGGGCTTTTCAATATTCTAGCATTTCCACTATCATCCGCCGTTAAGCCCTGGGATAAAGGCCGTCGAGTACGGGGCACGTGAGGTTGATTGCCTGGTTGTCGTTGGCTTGATGCGGATAGAGGGCTCCCCTATCCACATCAAACCGACGGCTAGCCCCGCGCTCGTAGGGGCAGCCCTTGTGGTTACCTGTCTTGGGTGTCCGCGAGGGACACCCCTGGGGTAGATGTAGGCGCTTATAGGGGCGGTCTTTTCGTGAAGATTTGTGTGTTTTCGGCATTGTTGCTATACTTCGGTCTTGTGTATGGAGGGAGGCGATGCGCTCGTGTGGATTGTAACTGCGAT
>JAGHDS010000260.1 GCA_021159845.1 Anaerolineae bacterium | reverse complement strand
TCATCTCTCGGATCTGGTATCGGATCTGCTGGTAGAGCGGAACCCGGCTGTGACGATCTAAGGTCAGTTGCATAGAGGTGACCTCGAGCTTATTGGATGAAACCAATTGACATCTTCGCGCCGAATTCACCTCTGTCAACGGCCAATTGGACGGTGTCTCATACCATCCAATCTGCGCCACCGTCATACCCTCAATATCTTGATTCCCCCTCTCCAGTGCGAGCGATTGGGGTGAATTAATGATCTTCGCATGACGAAAGGAACATGTAGCCTTGTCATTCACCTTGAAAAAGTAGGGGCGACGCACGCGTCGCCCCTACAGAATCTCGTCACCTCCTAAGGGCCGGAATTCATAAGAGTTGTTGCTTTGTCTGGGCAGATATCGACAAAGGGGAATGGGGCACAGCATAACGCCAGGTCGCTGGCGTTGCAGAACGCGCTGCCTGGCTTTAAGGGAGAAGCAGTGCAGAGGTTTTCATTTTCGAGAGGACGACGAACGCGAGAGGAACGTTGTCGATTCGGCGATAATGGCTTACAGCGTCGGCGCCTGGCCCCGCAGCCAATCGAGCACCCGATCGGGCAGTACATCCCGATTGGATCGCGTGACGGTCCAGATCTCGAGGTCCTCACGCGCCTTGATCCGGTCACACCACGGATGGGGGCGATAGGTGATGGTCGCCAACATGGGCTGGGCAGCATCCAGCGCATTCAGCACAGCCTGGCGGAAGTGTTCCGAGAACAGCTCCATCTTGCCGATCTCGTCGATGACGATGAGGCGACGGGCGGCCAACGCTTCCTCCAACGCCCGCACGCCCACCTCCTCGAACGCTCTCACGTCCACCCGGTACCGCCCAACACGATGGCGGGAACGGATACTCACGTGAGCCAGGGTGGCGTGTCGCCCGTCCAGCGTGTGCACCTCAAACCCGACGCGGCGGCCGCCCTCGCGCAGCTCGTGGGTCACAAAGCCGCCCGCCGTGTCCGACGGCAGCGCAGCGACGACCTTCTCGACGACGGTGGTCTTCCCGCAGCCGGGCAGCCCGGTGAGCAACAAGTTGTGCGGCATCGCTTCCTCGGACCGGACTCCCTACCAGGCCCTCTCAGTGCTCAGAGGACGCTCATAGAACCACTCGAACGCCTTGATCACACTTTCCTCTGGAACCCCGTGCATAAACAGCGTGGTCAGAGAATTGGGGTCATGCGAGGTAATGAAGTCGATACGCTCCTGTTTGGCCTTCCCATCGACCACCTTTCCGGCGACCTCGTGCAGTGCCTGCCAATCGCCACCATGCTCAGCATAGCAAACGATGGCCAGCCAGTAATCATTGAAAGTGAACTGCACCACGCCATGCTCAGGACTATGGATCTCGAGGATAAGCTCGCCCCCCTTCGGCGAGGGGCGCGGAATCACCCCCAGCTTCCGCTTGACGGAGACCAAGGCATCTACGGCCTCGGCCACCCGTTCCGCCGTCGCCTGAGAGACGCCCAGTCCCTCCTCGGCCAGGAAGGCGTAGAATTGGGCCACCGTCCGCAGCATACGGCGCAGGTCGGCCAGCCTCCAATCCGCGATGAACTTGCGTGGGATGAACAGGTTGACCCATTCACTCAGGTGATAGGGCTTGATATCATCCAGCGTGGGATGCTCATCGGCATCGTAGTCCATATAGACGACAAACGGCCAGAGGTCCTCCCAGGCTTGAAGGATTCTCTCCGGCTTCCCGCCCTTCTGAGCCAGATGACGTATGAAGGCCTCAACGGCCTCCCGTCGGACGGTAGGCTCCCAGTCGATCTGTTCCTCGTAGTACTCCCGGATCCCTTCCAAAACCGCCTCTAGCGCCTCTTCCTCGGTCGGTTCCGGTTCCTCGGGGGCTGGAGGGATCTCGGCCAGGGTCTCCGTCAGGAGGGGCCGTAGCTCCTTGGGTACCACAGCTACCCGATAGGAGCGGGATCCGATGGGTGCCTTGCCGATAAACAGCAGGGCGCGCGTGCGCAGCTCACCCAACACAGATTCCGGCGGCTCTTCCTCCCAGAACCAACCATCACCTTCGCAATCTCCGAAGCGCCGATACAGCGGGCCTACCTTCATCCAGCCGCCGGCCTCCATGACCATACGGAGCGCTTCGCGGGCCTCCGTCGAGAGCCCATGGACGGCGGCCTTCAGCTTCTCTGGATCGGTCAGATGGGCGACCAGGGCTCGCGTCTTGGCCTTGCGATTGCGCAGGGTCTTGGTGTCGAGTCCCAGTGCCTGGCAGGCGGCATTCACCCACGGCGCTGGCGATTTGTTAAGCGCGGCGGAGAGCTTCGAGTGGATCGAGATCGGCTTCTCCTCTTGCTCCTTGCGCCACCGATCCGTCACATATCCCATGAGTAAATCGGGATCCATCAAGAAAGGGAAATCCTCTTCCATAACAATTAGTCTCCTCTTCTAGCTTGTACATAAGCGATGACAGAGGTCCAGGTCACCGTCTGCCCCGTCAACGTGCGAGCGAATAAATCTCGCACCTCATCGAGCTGTTCGGCCGAGAGCCGCACGGCCAGCCGCTGGCTATAGCTCGGGCGGCCTTCCGGCGTCGACCTGAACCAGCGTTCGATCAGCGCGGGCGTGATGTGTACCTCCGTGGGCTGCTCGACCACCTCCAGGTGGATGTCACTCAGCCCGGCGTGCTCCAGGGCAGCCTTCAGCTCCGGCGCATCCCAGTTCACCATCGGATCGTCCGGATCGGCGTAAATTGCCTCCTCGGCCTGGACGACCTGTTCCGCCAGCCCTGGATCCAGCCGATCCAGCGGCACCAACCGATAGAGGCGCTGGCCACGCCGCGGGATAGCCTCGGCCAGGCTGAGACGGCCGCCCGATCGCAGCAGTGCCACGATCCGTCGGAGGGCCGCGGGCCTGTCCGGATGTCGGGTGAGCGCGTTGCGCCCTATGACAGCGTCAAAGCGCACGTCCGCATCGCCGCGAGCGGCCAACAGCTCAGGAAGCTCGTCCAGATCACCCTGCATCACGATGGGGCGTTCTACCTCTGGCAGCCGCGCGGCCAGCTCCCGCAGTGCCTCGGCCTCCCGTGCCGTCCGGGCCAGCGCCCACACGCCGCCCTCCGGCACCCGCCGCAACGCCTCCCAGGTCAGCAGTCCACTACCCGCGTTGAGGTCTAAGACCAGATGGTGGCGCTGCAATTTGGCCACGTTCATCACCCGATCGCGTAGCGCGGTCAGGTGCTCACCCACGTCGCCAAGGGTGCGTTGCAGCCAGCGTTCTCGATCGCGCCCGGCGCGATCCCCGGTGAAAGTCAGCACCTCAGGGAGCGCTAGAGCGCCGCCGTCGATCATGGCTGCTAGTTGGGCCTCACGCCTTCGGGCCACCTCTTCCCGGATCCTGGCCTCATAGCCCTGATCCGATGGTTGGTAGAAGACCCGCCCCTGCAAGGCGTCGGGCAGGTACTGCTGTGCCACCCAGTGATCCCGATAGGCATGGGGGTACAGGTACC